>QGVF01000127.1 GCA_003242705.1 Acidobacteriota bacterium | reverse complement strand
GGGCGCGGGTGGACGGGAAGGTTTGGGGCTTGGGGGCGATCTGCTGGTAGATGGCGGGCTGGGCCTGCTGCATGGCCAGGTCGAGGTTGCGGTCCTGGATGGCGCCGAGGAACGGCGCGCCCAGCGCGCCGACCGCGATCATGCCCATGCCGCCCATCGCATTGAGCGTGAGTGCGCCGCCACGGGGGAACTGCTCGGCGACGATGCCCAGCGTGGTGGGCCAGAAGAACGTCTTGCCGACGCCGTAGAGTGTGGCGGCGAGGAAGATGAGCATGGCCGACGCGCCGGCGTTGG
This sequence comes from Acidobacteriota bacterium, assembly GCA_003242705.1. Lineage (GTDB taxonomy): Bacteria > Acidobacteriota > Vicinamibacteria > Vicinamibacterales > SCN-69-37 > SCN-69-37. The sequence continues at coordinate 9,963 of QGVF01000127.1, read as the reverse complement.
CGAGGCCGATCAGGCCGATGGCCGCCATGATCGAGCAGATCAGCAGCAGGCCGACGGGGGTCAGCGCGCGGACCAGCGGACCCGAGCTGAAGATGCGCAGCACGAACATGATGGCCGACGTGTAGACGAGCACCCACGCCGCGTTGCCCTGGAGGATTGGCGTGAGCAGGTCGGCCACCCAGCTGTCGGTTCCGAGCTCGGTGGTCGCGAGCACGATCATCACGAGCAGCAGGTAGATAAATACCGGCCGACCGACGGCCTTGTAGGTGACGGCGAAGAGGATCGTCGGCACCAGCGTGAGGGTCCAGAAGAGCCAGAGCGGCAGGCCCGTGTTGAAGATGCCCTGTCCGACCGCATCGATCGCCAGCGCGATGAAGTAGGAGACGATGAGCGTGCCGGCCCAGCCGAACTCCTTGAGCATGTCGTCGAACGAGACGCCGGCCTCGACGCGCTCGTGGACCGGGAACCTGCAGCCGAGCATCATGACGCCGTAGATGACGGCCGGCAGCAGGAACAGGCCGATCTTCAGCTGCCAGGACGTGTCGCCCATGGCGATGAAGAGCATGCCGGCGACCATCAGGCCGCCCGGCCATCCGGCGTGAAGGATGTTGAGGTAGCGGACCTTATCGTTCGGGTAGAGCGTGGCCACGGCCGGGTTGGTGACGCCCTCGACGATTCCGTTGGCGAGCGCGAAGACCAGGGTGCCGATGTACAGCTGGGTGTAGGAGCCGGCTGTCATGGTGATGACGGCCGCGCTGACGTGTCCGATCCAGGCGACGGCCATCATGCGGCCGTAGCCGAAGCGGTCGACGATCAGCGACACCAGGATGATGCTCACCGCGAAGGGGAAGAGTCCGGCTCCCTGCAGGGCGCCCTTCTGCGTTTCGGTGAGGTTGAAGATTTCTCCCCACTCGGTAATGAGCAGCGCGCGGACCATGAAGCCGAACGACGTGGTCGCGATGGAAACAACGCTGGCAACGAGCAGTCGAGTTCGATTGTCCATTTATCGTCCTCAGCGCACGAACATCCGCAGAGCTGGCAGTCAGCTCCCGGGCCCGGTTTTCTCAGACTCCAAACGGCGCTGGAAGGCTGACACACTGCACTGAACCGGGCCCGTTCGTCAAGTCCTGCCCACGCGCGGGTATGGCACTACCCGTCGCCGCACGCTTCGGCGCCGGTCGGGAACGGATCGACCCACATGCGATCGACGACCGAAGTACCGGCGCGCTCGATCGTCCCGGCCGGGCGGGTGACGGCGTGGTCGTCCGATTGCAGAAACCGCGAGCGCTGCGCGGCGGCATCGCAGATTCTGCAACGACGGTTCCTTCCTGGTGGTCGTGTCTTCCGGCGCGGTCCTGGTCACATTTCGGGCGAAATCGAGCGGTCTCCGTCTGGAGCGTGCGGCGGGCGCGTCTGGGCATCGTGCTTGCTCTTCCGGCTGCCGTCGCGTCCCGTCCGTGGCGGGATGCGGCGACTGGGAGGTGCAGCATGTGTGGCGTTCAGACAGCAGCTCGTCTGGCCGGCGCGCTGTGCGTGTCGGCCGGCCTCCTGGCGGCGTGGGCATCGGGCCTCCATGCCGAGCAGCGCAACGGCCCGTCTTCGAACCCTTCCTCCTTTCCTTCGGTCACCCGAGGGGCCGCGGCCGAACGCGGCGGCCCGAGCGCGCGGGTGACTGAGCCGCAGGCGTCGAGTCGGAATCTTCGCGGTCGGCTGGTGCGGGCCGATGTGATCGTGCGTCACCAGCTGTTCGAGGCCAACGGTCGGTCGCTTGGTCCATTACCGGACGTGCGCTATCGGCTCAGCCGCGAACTGCGTAACGGCCGGTGGGTCGATCGGCTCGACATCGTGCAGCCGCCGGCGGTGCTCGTCACCTATCCGGATGGTGTGAGGGCTGTGCCGAATCCGTTCGCCGGTCGCGGCGTCGAGCGTGTCGACGGTGAAGACGAGGTGATGGTCATTGGAGCCGACGGGAAGCCGCGGCCGGTGGTTGACGACGAGGTGAAGCGGTTCTTCGGCTGGTCGGACGAGAAGCCGCGCTCGTCGATTGGGAGCTTTCGCGGGCCGGGTGGTTCGTGGCTTGCCGAGGCGGGGCGTGAGCAGGAGCGGCGTGTCGAACTGGAGCGCCAGTTCGGTCGTGCGCGTGATCGCGTTCGCGGCCTCGATCGCTACGTCCAGCAGGATCCGCACGGCCGTCTCGAAGTGCTCGTGGCACCGGAAACGGTGCTGCCGGTGGAGATTCGGGGCGAGGCAGCGGACGGCGGGCGGATACAGACCTCGCTCGAGTACGACTTTCATCCCGGTCTTGGTCACGTGCGGCGGCGGCTGCGTGCCGAGCATCGGTTTGCCGGTGCCGGTGGCGGCGTGACGGAGGTGGAGATCATCAACGTCGAGACCACCGGCGAGGTGGGGCCATGACGCCGGTGCGCGTTGCGGTGGTGCTGGCGTGCCTGCTGGGGGCTGCAGCGGGGGCAGCTGCCCAGGACCGGCCGGTGGTGTTCATTCACGGGCTCGCCTCGTCGCCAGCGACCTGGGAGGGGGCAGCCGGTCGGCTGCAGCAGAAGCTGGCGATCGCGCCCGTGCGTCCGACGGTCGACTGGCGGGCGAGCTATCCCGTTCAGGCCACGGTGCTGTACTCGTCGGCGGCCACGAAAACACTGCCGTCGAACACCGTCGCAATCGGCCACAGCAACGGCGGCATCGTTGCGCGGGAGTGGAGCCGCGGGCGTTCGCTCGGCGGAATCATCACGCTTGGCACGCCCAATCGGGGAGCCCCGATGGTGGCCCGCGTCGGCGACTGGGCGACGTACGTGTTCTCCACGTCGAACTATGTGGCACGCGTGCTCAACGCCTTCGGGCAGTCGTCGAGCACCAGCTGGGTCCTGCAGCATGTGACGCCGATCCTCCCGATGATTGGCGACTACATGACGGCGATGGTCAACAACCTTGCCGCGACGTTTGCGCTCCATCATGCGCTGCCGGTCTTCGCCGACATGATTCCGGGCTCGCCGTATCTTCAGCAGCTCAACTCCTCGTCCAACCTGGCGCGGGAGGCGCAGCAGATTCCGGGCCGGGCGGGTGTGGCGAGCATCGTGCAGAACTTCCACGTTGGCGGGCCGTTCCGCGCGTTCGCCCCGGATCATGCCGACGGGCTGACGACGGCGTTCTACGGTCTCATTGAAGTGCTGGAGTACTGGGCGGCGTACATCATTGCGCATGCGCCGCACAGCGACATTGCGGCCATCAATCAGGCGCAGGCGCTGATCAGTCTGGCGGCGCACTTGAGGTCGATCGACCCGTATTACTGCGCGATGGTTTCGGCCACGGCCGGAATGCAGTGCCTGCCGCACGACGGTGTCCTGCCGTACACGACGCAGCAGTATCCCGGGGCGGTCAACGTGCTGCTCGGGACCAACGGCACGCACGGACCGGCGCACATCCGGCAGACGGAGCAGTCGGATGGGACTCTGGAGCAGCTGCTTGTCGACGTCATGCAGGTGCGCAGGCGTGCGGGGGCGCCGCCGGCGCCCCCGCCTCCGGGGTCGCCGCCCGGTTCGCCGCCGTCGCCACCCGGACCGCAGCCGCCTCCTCCCCAGCCGCCGGGGGTGCCGGATCCGTCGCGGGCGGATGTGATGCTCATCGGCGACATTCTGCGTGCCGGTGATCGGGTGACGTCGCAGGATGGCCGGTACGTGCTCATCTACCAGGGCGACGGCAACCTCGTGCTTTACGGCAACGGAACGCCGCTCTGGCATACCGGGACCCACGGGACGAGCCCCGGGTACGTGATGCTGCAGCACGACGGCAACTTCGTGCTCTACGACGCGTCGCAGCGGCCGCTCTGGTCGACGGGTGGCGCCACGATCGGGCATTCCGATGCCTGGCTGATCGTCCAGAACGACGGCAACGTCGTGATCTACTCCGGGGGCGGTGTGCCGTTGTGGGACACCGGTACGGCGCGGTGAGCGGCGGTCGCCGGATGACTGCGCTGCTGCTTGCGGGCGCCGCAATCGTCGCGTCCGGTGTGGCGGCGTCGGCGGCGGGTGCGGCGCCGAAACTCGTCTGGCGGATTGACGAGCCCGCGCGGGGAGTTCCCGCGCGGGATCGCTCGTCGATCTACTTCCTTACGCGGAGTGACGAACTGGCCGCGGTGCGTCTCAGTGACGGTCACCTCCGGTGGCGCATTCCGCTCGATGTGCCGTCGCCCACCTTTGCGTCGCGGGTCATCGTGCGCGGCGACGTGGTGGTTGCCGGTGCGTACGATCTGCTCGGCATCGACAAATCGACGGGTCGGGTGCGATGGATTTTCGCGCCAGAGGACGGGGGCGGGGCGGGGATGCACCTTGGTGACGCGCGGGCCGACCTCGTCTTCACCGGTTCGGTCAGCGGGTATCTGCGGGCGATTGACGTTCGCACCGGCCGGCTGCGCTGGCAGCATCAGCTGGGGCTCGAGGACGACACGACGGTCTACAGTCCGGTGGTGTCGGGACCATGGGTTGCGGCAACATATACCGTATTCGGGGGCAATCCCGTCGGTGGGCTGGCGGTGGCCGACGCCCGTACCGGGGCGCTGCTGTGGCACCGCCAGGTGCCGGGGTCAGTCGCCGGATCCGGTCTGCCGGCCTTTGCGGGGCGGGTCGTGCTGGCCGCCTCGCGCGACGGGACGATTCACGGTTTCGACGTCGGCAGCGGCGAGGCGCTCTGGTCGCTGCCGGCGGTGAGCTCGCTTGGTGGCGACCCTGACTATCGTCCGGTCGTCGTGTCCGGGCCGCTGGTGGTCGTGGGGTCGCTGTCGGGTGAGATATCGGCCTGGGAGCTGAGCACGCGTCGGCTTCGCTGGCGGCGGCCGTCGGAGCTCTATTCGGTTCTGTTCCGGATGACCGTGGCGGGCAACGTCGTGTACGCGCCGCTGGGGTCGGGGGAGGTCGTGGCGCTGCGGCTTCGCGACGGGCGCGAGCTGTGGCGGATTGGCGGCGTGCATGATCGGCTGGACTGGCTGCCGCTCGTCGACGGGCGACTGCTTGCGGCGGCCGGGATGCGTTCGCTTGCGGTCTTTCAGCTCGATGCATTTACCGGCAGGGGGGCGGGGCGATGAGAGCGGCGCTGGTCGGGGTTATCGCAGTGATGCTTACGGTCGTGGGGTGTGGGAAGAACTCGAGTCCTGTCGAGCCGTCCGGGCAACCCCGCTGGGTCCCTTCACCGCTGGAAGGTGTCTGGACGGGGACAGTGGAAGAGTCGTATGGTGGCCGCGGTCGGCTGACCGTGTCGCTGACCGAACGGCTTTTCAACCAGTTTTTCGGCTCCTTCGAGATCGAGTTCGAGGACAGCTCCAGAAACCGGTCGGGCCGGGTGAGCACGTCGGCCATGTTTCTCGAGGTGCCGGGGCATCCGGGCGTGTTTCCCGGGTTCACTCTGGTGGCTGAACATGGGCTCGTGTGCGAGGACGGCTCCTGGCCGAACCACGCACTTGCGTACGTCGGGCTCGACGGCGATCGTCTGACGGGCACCTACACATGGGAGAGCTGCCTCGAGACCATTGAGGGGGCGTTCGAGCTGAAGCGGGCGGCGAAACCTTCGGGGTTCTGATGGCCAGGATCGCGCTGATTGCGGCGCTCGATACGAAGGGCGCGGAAGCGGCGTTCATTGCAGCCGAGCTGGAGCGGCGCGGGGATCGTCCGCTCGTTATCGATATTGGCGGTCGGGCGGCGGCGGGCGACGCGCCGGCGGTGTGGCTGTCGCGGGGTGACGTCGCGCGCGCGGCCGGTGCGACGCTGGCGCAGGTCGATGCTGCCGATCGTGGGACGGCCGTGGGGCTCATGGCGGCCGGCTGCAGTGCGCTGCTTGCCGAGCGTCACGCTGCCGGTGAGTTTGACGCGGTCATCGCCATTGGTGGCGGGGCCGGGACGTCGATAGCCGCGCGGGCGATGCGGGCGCTGCCGATTGGCGTGCCGAAGGTGATGGTTTCGACGCTGGCCGGTGGCGACGTGTCGGGCTTCGTCGGCGAGTCCGACATCGTGATGGTGCCGGCGGTGGTGGACATCAGCGGCATCAACCGCATCAGCCGAGGGGTATTCGCGCGGGCGGCTGCGGCGGTCAGTGCGATGGCGGCGGCCGGTCAGGCGCGAGACGTGGCGGATCGGCCGACGATTGCGGCCAGCATGTTCGGCAACACGACAAAGTGTGTCGAGGCTGCGCGTACCCGTCTCGAGGCTGCCGGCTACGAAGTCCTCGTCTTCCACGCGACCGGTACGGGCGGGCGGATGATGGAGGGGCTCGTTCGCGCCGGACTGATCGACGGGGTCTTCGACGCCACGACGACTGAGCTGGCCGATCAGCTCGTCGGGGGCGTCATGGCGGCTGACGACGGGCGGTTGCGGGGAGCGGCGAGGCGAGGGGTTGCGGCGGTGGTGGCGCCCGGGTGTCTCGACATGGTGAACTTCTGGGCGCCCGAGACGGTCCCGGCGAAGTTTATGGGGCGGCGCTTCTATCAGCATGCGCCTAATGTGACCCTCATGAGAACGACACCGGAGGAGTGCGCCGAACTCGGGCGGCGGCTGGCCGAGCGGGTGAACGAGTCGACGGGGCCGGTGGCGGTCTTCCTGCCGCTGCGGGGCGTGTCGGTCATCAGTGCGCCTGGCGGTCCGTTTCACTGGCCGGAGGCCGACGAGGCGCTGTTCGGTGCGATTCGGCAGACACTTCGCTCCGACATCGAGTGTCACGCGCTCGACCACGCGATCAACGATTCCGAGTTCGCGGCAGCGATGGCCGATCGCCTGCTGGAGATGCTCGCTGCTCACCCGACTGACTCAGGAGGACGCACTTCCCGATGACCCAGCACACCCGTGAACGGATTCTTGCCCGGCTTCGCGACAAGATTGCCCGCGGCCAGCCTGTTGTCGGTGCCGGTGCGGGGACGGGGATCTCGGGAAAGTGTGCGCAGGCCGGGGGGGCCGATCTGATCGTCATCTACAACTCGGGCCGGTTCCGGATGGCGGGACACGGGTCGCTGTCGGGGCTGATGCCCTACGGTGATGCCAACGCCATCGTGGTGGAGATGGCGGGCGAGGTCCTGCCGGTGGTGCGCGACGTGCCGGTCCTGGCCGGTGTGTGTGCCACTGATCCGTTCCGGCTGATGCCGGTGTTTCTGGCGGAGCTCAAGCGGCTCGGGTTTGCCGGCGTGCAGAACTTCCCGACGGTGGGGCTGATCGACGGGCTGTTCCGGCAGAACCTCGAGGAGACGGGCATGTCGTATGCAAAAGAGGTCGACATGATCCGTCTGGCGCGCGAGATGGAGCTGTTCACGACGCCGTACGTCTTCAATGCCGACGAAGCGGTGGCGATGACGCGCGCCGGCGCCGACGTGATCGTCGCGCACATGGGCCTGACGACCAAGGGGATGATCGGCGCCAGGACGACGAGAACGCTGGACGAGTGCGTGACGGCGATTCAGGAGATTCACGACGCGGCGGTGGCCGAACGCGAGGATGTGATCGTCATCTGTCACGGCGGTCCGATCAGCGAGCCGGCCGACGCGCAGTACGTGCTCGAGCGAACGAAGGGCGTTGTCGGCTTCTACGGGGCGAGCAGCATGGAGCGGCTGCCGGCCGAGGAAGCGATCACGGCGCGAGTGGCGGAGTTCACGCGTCTGACGTTCTGACCGTGCCGGGGGCCGCGTGCGCGCGTCGGCGCGCGTTGGCGGACGTGTGGTGTGCGGCCGCTATACTGCTGCCTCGAGGTGACGGTCATGCAGAGGATGACGTGGATGGCGGTCGTCGTGTGCGCCGCGGTGGCGCTGGGGTTTGCGGCGGGTGTGGGGATGCATGCCGGCGCGGCGGCGCAGCAGACGCCCGGGGGATCGCCCGAGGAAGGTTACACGGACACGCCGGTCCTGCCTGAGAGCGGGTATCACGTACACGATCCGTCGCGGCCGCGGCCGCCGGTGATCGCGCCCGGGCGCACGGCCGGCGCGCCGCCGTCGGACGCGATCGTGCTGTTCGACGGGCGCGACCTGTCGCAGTGGTCGGCGGCAAAGCTGGGCACGGCGTCGTACACGCAGAGCGACGATCCGGCGCCGTGGAAAGTCGGCGACGGCTACTTCGAGGTGGTACCGGGCAGCGGCGACATTGCGACGCGCGAGAAGTTCGGCGACGTTCAGGTGCACCTGGAGTGGGCGGCACCGGTTCCCGTCCGCGGCCGCAGTCAGAACCGCGGCAACAGCGGGCTGCTCCTGATGGGCCTGTACGAGATCCAGATTCTCGACAACTACGACAATCCGACGTATGCCGACGGCACGGCCGGGGCGATTTACGGGCAGTGGCCGCCGCTCGTCAATCCGCTGCGTCCGGCAGGCGAGTGGCAGACCTACGACGTGGTGTTCGAGGCGCCGCGTTTCGATGGGGACACGCTGGTCAAGCCCGCGTACTTCACGGTCTTCATCAACGGCGTGGTCGTGCACAACCGGAAGGCGTCGCGCGGGCCGATGGTGTGGCGTGCGCTGGCCGAGTACACGCCGCATCCGTCCGAGGGGCCGATCCTGCTGCAGGATCACGATCACCCGGTGCGGTTCCGCAACATCTGGGTGCGCAGGCTCGGCGGGTACGACGGCAAGCCGCTCGAGTAGGCACCGCGCCTGCGTCGGGGCGAGCGTGTCAGAGGGCGGTTCGTCGGAGGCGTCGATCGAGCGGCGAACCGCCGACGCGCGCGGTCAGCGGCCGTAGGTGGCGGTGAACGAGGCGCTGGCGAGGCGGTTGGCGTTGGTCAGCAGGCCGACGAGTGCGCCGCTCGTGCCCGTGTCGACGTCGATCCGGTCGACCGTGAGCGCGTGCAGCGTGAAGATGTAGCGGTGCGGCTGTCCGCCGGCCGGCGGGCACGGGCCGTGGTAGCCGGCGTCGCCGAAGTCGGTGCGGGTTTCGATCGATCCGGCGGGCATGCGCGGTGTGCGCGACGCGTTGCGGGCGATCGTCGTGCTCGAGGCGGGAATGTTGGCCACGACCCAATGCCAGAAGCCCGAACCGGTCGGTGCGTCGGGGTCGAAGACGGTCAGCACGAAGCTCCGGGTGCCCTTCGGAGCGCCGCTCCAGGCCAGGTGGGGCGACACGTTGTCGCCCGTGCAGCCGAACCCGTCGTAGACGTGCGCCTGCGGGACCGTTCCGCTGATGTCGTCGGACCAGAGCCTGAACGTCGGCGACTGGGCGGGCCCGGCGGCCAGCGCCGTGCAGGTCGCCACGATGAGGAGCAGGGTCTGGAGACGAGTCATCAGCATGTAGTCTATGGCGAACCACGGCTCAACGACGAAAGCCGTCCCGTCAGGAGGCATGGATGATGGCCCGGTTCGGTCCGCGCGTACAGGCTGTTCTGTTCACGGTGGTGGCGTGGTCGCTCGCGACGCTGGTTCCGGCGGCGCAGGGAGGCGGCGCGCAGTCGTCCGGGAGCTCGTCCCCGCAGGCGGGCGCGGCGCAGCCGGCGCCGGCCGATGCCGGCCGGCCGCAGGGACCTGACGGTCGTGTGGTCGGGCCGAACGGCGAGGTGCTCGGCTATACCAACCTTGCCGAAATTCCCGGGACGCCGTGGCGGATTCACGACGCGGCACGACCGCACCCGCCGATCGTGGCGCCCGGCGAACGGCCCGGCGATCCCCCGGCCGACGCGATCGTGCTCTTCGACGGCGGAGATCTGTCGGCCTGGGCGCACGATCGGAAGGGGCAGCTCGTCGATGCGGAATGGCCGGTACGGGACGGCTACTTCGAGACGGGCGCCGGGACCGGCTCGATCCGGACGCGCGAGTCGTTCGGCAGCGTCCAGCTGCATGTGGAGTTCGCGACGCCGCCCGAGGTGACCGGCTTCAGCCAGGGGCGCGGCAACAGCGGCGTGATCCTGATGGGCCGGTACGAGATTCAGGTCCTCGACTCGTACGACAACGTCACCTACGCCGACGGACAGGCGGCGGCCATCTACGGCGAATACCCC
>QGVF01000009.1 GCA_003242705.1 Acidobacteriota bacterium | reverse complement strand
TTCGCGGGGGCACCCGGTTGCCCCGTGTGTCGCCGCCGGCCGGCGCTCCGACAGCGCGGACGCGCCGGACTCGGCGGGTGCCGGCGCCGCGGCAGGCCGCTCGGTGGCCGCCGTCACGCGCACGAGACGGCGGCCGAGCCAGCCGCGCCAGCCGGGCGCAGGCACCAGCTCGGTCGACAGGATGAGCGCGTCGGGCCCCATCCGGGCCCGCACTTCCGCGAGCGCCTCGCGCACTGTCGGCTGGTAGAAGCGTTTGACGTGCATCTCAGTCGAGCGTGGCTGCGGTCACGATCCGCACCTGCGCGGGGACCTCGGCGTGCGAGAGCACCGCGATGTGCGGAAGCGCGCGCGAGAGCAGTCGCCACAGGTGCGGCCGCAGCATCGGCGAGCAGAGGAGCACAGGTTGTGCCAGGTCGCTCGTGGTGAGAATCTCGGCGAGCCGGCTGGCGAGCGACTGCGCGCGCGCCGGATCGATCGCGAGCACGGCGCCGCGATCGGTGCGCGTGAGCGACGCGGCGAGCGCGTCCTCGAGCGTGGGCGACAGCGAGATGACCGGCAGCTCGCCGTTCTCGCCCTGGAACGGCCGGCAGATCGCGCGGCCGAGGGCGGCGCGCACCGACTCGACGTGCACGTCGGGATCCTTCGAGACGGACGCCGCGTCGGCAAGCGCCTCCAGGATCGTCATCAGGTCCCTGACGGGAACGCGCTCGCGCAGCAGCTGCCGCAGCACGCGCTGCACGTCGCCGACCGACACGATCTTCGGGACGAGCTCCTCGACGAGCTTCGGCGCGACCTCGCCGACCCTGTCGATCATGTCCTTCGTCTGCTGGCGCGTCAGCAGGTCGGGCAGGAACGTGCGGATCACCTCCGACAGGTGCGTCGAGACAGCGGTCGTCGGGTCGACGACGGTGTAGCCGGCGGCCAGCGCCTGGTCGCGACGGTCCTGCGTGATCCAGACGGCAGGCAGACCGAACGCCGGCTCGCGCCCGCCGATGCCCTCGACGGCCTGTGTGACCGTCCCCGGATTGATGGCGAGCAGACGGTCCGTGTAGAGCTCGCCGCGCGCCACCTCGACGCCCTTGACGAGAATCGAGTAGGTACGGGGGCCGAGCTGCAGGTTGTCGGAGACGTGAACGGGCGGCACCAGCATGCCGGTCTCCGACGCAATCTGGCGGCGGATCGCCCGGATGCGGTTGAGCAGCGTGCCGCCGCGCGATTCGTCGACGATCGACACGAGCGCGTATCCGACCTCGATGCCGAGCGGATCGACGGTCGCGACCGGCTCGCCCGGATCGGTGCCGGCGGGCGGTTCCTCCGGAAGGACGGGCGCCTCGGGCTGCATCTCTCGCCGGTTCGCCCAGGCCGCCCCGCCGAGCACGAGCGCGACGAACAGGAACGAGACCTTCGGCAGGCCCGGCACGAGCGCCAGCGCGACGAGCACGCCGGCGGCCACGGCGAGCGGCCGCGATCGCGCGAGCAGCTGAACGGCCACTTCCTCGCCGAGGTTCGATTCGGCCGCCGCGCGCGTGGTGATCAGGCCGCCGGCCATCGAGACGAGCAGCGCGGGAATCGCGGTAACGAGGCCTTCGCCGACCGTGAGGATCGTATACGTCTCGAGCGCCTCGGTCAGCGCGAGGTCGTGCTGGACCACGCCGATGATCAGGCCCGCGACGATGTTGATGCCGGTGATGAGGATGGCGGCCAGCGAGTCGCGCTGCGTGAAACGGATGGCACCGTCCATCGCGCCGTAGAAGTCCGCCTCGCTGCGCAGGCGCTCGCGCCGCGCGCGTGCTTCCTGCTCGGTGATGGTGCCCGCGTTCAGATCGGCGTCGATCGCCATCTGCCGCCCGGGCATCGCGTCGAGCGTGAAGCGGGCCGTCACCTCCGAGATGCGGACGGCGCCGTGGTTGATGACCAGGAACTGGATCGCGATCAGGACCAGGAAGACCACGACGCCGACGACGAAGTTGCCACCGACGACGAACTGGCCGAACGCCATGATGACGTTGCCGGCCGCGCCGACGCCTTCGTGACCGTGCAGGAGCACGAGCCGCGTCGACGCGACGTTGAGCGCCAGGCGCAGCAGCGTCAACAGCAGGAGGAGCGAGGGGAAGACCGAGAACTCGACGGGCTGCCGGACGTAGATCGCCGTGAACAGCAGCACCACGGCCAGCCCGATGTCGACCGACAGCAGCAGGTCGAGGACCAGCGGCGGCAGCGGCAGAACCATCACCAGCACCGTCGCGACGATCGCGGCCGGTGCGAGCAGGAACGAGGCGCGGAACGGGCTGACCTTCATGTCGCTGGTCGCTGGGACGCCGCCGCCGGCGGCCTAGAGCACGAGCCGCTTCATGCGGACGAGGTAGGCCAGCACTTCGGCAACGGCGCCGAACAGGTCGGCGGGAATCGTGTCGCCGACCTCGGTGTGCTTGTGCAGGGCGCGTGCCAGCGCCACGTTCTCGACGATGGGTACGTCGTGCCGGCGCGCAATCTCGCGAATCCGCGCCGCCATGTGGTCTACGCCCTTCGCGACGACGCGGGGAGCGGCCATTTCCCCGCGCCGGTACTCCAGCGCGACGGCGTAATGTGTCGGATTGGTGACCACCACCGTCGCCGTTTCGACCGCCTTCAGCATGCGGCTGCGCGCCATGTCACGCTGGATGCGCCGGATGCGCGCCTTCACCTCGGGCCGGCCCTCGTTCATCTTCGATTCGTCGATGACCTCCTGGCGGGTCATCTTCAGGCCCGTGTACCAGCGCCAGTACTGCACGGCGTAGTCGACCGCGGCGAGGACGACGAGCGCGAGGCTCGATCGCCACAGCAGCGTCCACAGCCGCTCCCACGTGAACCGTCCCGACTCGACGGCGGACATGTTCATCAGCAGCGGCGCCTGCTGATAGAAGCCGTAGACGACGCCCGCCACGATCGCGCCCACGACCGCGATCCCGGCCAGCGCCTTGCCGAGCTCGGGCAGCGCCTGGATCGGCTTGAGGCGCGAGAAGCCCGTCGTCGGGCTGAGCCGGCTCCAGTTGAGCTCGAGGGCCTTCGGCGAGAAGTTCCAGCCGATCTGCAGCATGCTGGCGCCGACCGACAGCAGACCGGCAATCAGGGCCGGCGGTCCGGCCAGCCGCAGCAGCGCCGATCCATTGCTCCAGAGCAGGCCCTCGACCGTGCCTGGCACGATCGCGGTGTGCGCGCGATCGGCGAGCGTGCCGAGCGTCACGGCCACGCGTTCGGCGGCGCCGGTGACGATCTCGATGCCGAGCCAGGCGAGACCGAGCGTGACGGCCGCCAGCGAGACGGCCGCCGACAGATCGCGGCTGCGCGCGACCTGCCCGCGCTGGCGCGCGTCGCGGATGCGTTTCGCGGTAGGTTTCTCGGTGCGCTCGCCCGTCGACTGCTGTGCCATGGCGTGCTACCGGAAGGCGCCCGCGAGCGCGGCCGCGCGCTCGAGCGCCGCGGGCATGTATCGCACGACGAGCGCCGGCAGGCCGATGAGGCTGGCCGCCATCACGAGCAGGCCCGCCACGATGCGCACCGGCGCGCCGGCGATGATCACGTTGAGCGATGGCGCGACGCGCGCCAGCAGGCCGAGCCCGACTTCGACGAGCACCAGCACCGCGACGACGGGCATCGCCATGCGCACGCCGAGCACGAAGACAATGCCGAGCATCTCGGCGATCGAGACGGCGACCGCCCCGTCGATGCCGCCGAACCCGATCGGCAGCGCCGTGTAGGAGTCGGCCAGCGCCCGCAGCACGTCGTGGTGCGCGTTGGTCGCCAGGCAGAGAATGACGACGATGTTCGCGTACAGCACCGCGAGCACGTTGTTGCGGACGCCCGACTGCGGATCAATCAAGGCGCCGAGCGACAGGCCGATTTGGTAGCCGATGAAATGGCCGGCCAGCTCCGCGGCACCGACGACGACGCGTACGGCCATCGCGATCGCGAGGCCGATGGCCATCTCGCGCAGGACGACGACGGCCAGACCGGTGGCCGGCAGCGTGGGCGGTACCGGTGCGGCCAGCCCCATGAGCACGGCCAGGAGAATCGTGAGGCCGGCGCGCACGTGCATCGGGGCGTTGAGCGCACCGAAGAACGGCGTGACCATCACGATCATGCCGGGGCGCACGAGCAGCAGCGCGATGCCCGCGGCAACGTCGAACGGCGTCATCGCACCAGCTCGGGCAGCCTCAGGAAGAGGTTCCGCGCGAAGCTGGTCACGATGCGCAGCATCCACGGGAACGTCAGGCCGAAGACGATGAAGATCGCGGCCGCGCGCGGAATGAACGACAGGATCGTGTCCTGCACCGACGTGACCGTCTGCAGGATGCTGATGACGACGCCGACGAGCAGGCCGACGACGAGCATCGGCAGGGCGATGACAACGGCGGTCTCGATGGCCTGGCGAACGGTACCCAGCACGAGTGCTTCAGACACGGCACACCTCACACGCACGTCTGCGGATCGACGGCGGCAGGACGGAGACCGTCACGGCAGGAAGCTCCGGACGAGCGACCCGACGAGCAGGTTCCAGCCGTCGATCATCACGAACAGCAGCACCTTGAACGGCAGCGAAATCATCATCGGCGGCAGCTGCATCATGCCGACCGAGAGCAGCACGGTGGAAACGACGAGATCGACGAGCAGGAACGGCACGAACAGGAAGAACCCCATCTGGAAGCCGGTCTTGAGCTCGGAAATCGCGAACGCCGGGATGACGACGCGCATCGGCAGATCCTCGGGCGTCGTCGGCTGATCGATCTGCGCCATGCCGGCAAACAGCGCCAGGTCGGTCTCGCGCGTCTGCCGCAGCATGAAGTCGCGGAGCGGCGGCGTACCGCGCTCAATCGCCGTGATGACGTCGATCTCGCCGGCCACAACCGGCTGAATCGCCAGCTCGTTGATGCGCGAGATCGTCGGCGCCATGACGAACGCCGTGAGGAAGAGCGTCAGGCCGATCACCATCTGGTTCGACGGCACTTCCTGCAGTCCGAGCGCCTGCCGCATGAAGTGAAAGACGATGGCGATGCGCGTAAACGACGTCATCATCACGAGCGCTGCCGGCACGAACGTCAGCAGCGTCATGAGGACGACGATCTGCAGCGGGGCCGACAGCGTGCCGACGCCCTCGATCTGAACCGACAGTTCCTGCGGCGATGTCGGCGTCTGGGCGACGGCCGGCGCCGCCATCACCGCCAGCAGCACGGCTGCCGCGAGGCACGGAATCGAACGACGCCGCGTCACGACTGCTCCTCCCCCGCCGACGGACGCGCGGCCGCATCGGCGGCGGTCATCGCATCTTCGAAGCGCGGCAGCGGCTCGAGCTCCGTGACGAGCGTCACGCTGCCGGGCGCCAGGCCAAGCAGCAGCCGGCGTCCCTCGACGGTGACGATCGCCAGCGACCGGCGCTCGCCGAGCGCGATGGCCGACTCGACACCCATGCCGCGCCCCGTCCGTCGCACCAGCTGCTGACGCCGCAGCGCCCAGGCCAGGGCGGCCAGCAGGCCCGCCACGACGAGCAGTGCGCCAAGCACACGCCACGGCGATGGCACGAGCACCGGTCCGGCCGCGTCGGCCTGCGCGATCAGAAAGAGGTCGATCATGCGAGCTCCTGCCCCGACGGCGGCAGCACACGGCCGAGGCGCAGCGCGAGGTTCTCGCCATGAACGACCACTTCGCCGGTGAACACGGGAATGCCGCCGACGCGGACCTCGAGGTCGTCGCCGGCCGGCTGCCGCAGCCGCACGATCGACCCGACGACGAGCTGCGTGCAGGCGCGCACGGTCATCGTGGTCGTGCCGAGCACGAAGTCGACCGGTACCGGGACGTCGAGCATCCAGTCCATTGCCGCCGGCATCAGGCCGCCGGCTGGCGTCTCGACGACGGGCTCAGAACTGGACAACGAACTCGGAGAAGAGGACATCGATCACCTTGGTACCGTTGAGGATGGGCTCGACCCGACTGGTGATGGCCTGCTTGAGCGCCGTCTTGCCTTCGGGCGTGACGAGCGCCGTCGCCGTCTGCTCGGTGAGCAGTTCGAGAATCTCGGAGCGCACGCGCGACTGGATGACCTCGGAGCCGGTGACGCCGTCGGCGGCAGCCCGGTTCTCGAGCACGAGCCTGAGCGTGACCTTCAGGTAGCGGCTGCCGCCGCCGTCGGCCAGGTTGACCATGAAGGGCTCGAAGGCGACGAGTCCGCGGGCCGACAGCGGCACCTCGACCGGGGCAGCGGCGACCGGACCGCGTGACATCCACCAGTAGACGCCGCCGCCGGCGGCGGCCATGGCCACGAAGAGGAGCAGCACGAGACCGCCGGTGCGCTTCTTCGCAGCCGGGGCAACGCGCTGAAGCTCGGGAGCGTCGGACATCGGCGAACCTCACGAAACCACGCAGTACGACCGGCGCACCGCGTCAGGCAAAGACCTCGAACTGCGGCTCATCGCCGCGCGACCGGCGCTCGCGGCGCTGCCGGGACGACGACTCGCGATCACCGCCGGCCTCCGATCCATCGCGGCGGGTGTCGGGCTCCGACGTCGACGCCGGCTCGTGTACCTCGATGCGATCGAGCGTCAGCTGCTGGCCCGACAGCGCCTGCCGCAGCACGTGCTGATTGCCCTGGATCCACTCGCGGACAACCGGCGAGTCGGCCTCGATGTCGGCCACCACCTGGCGCTGCTCGACACGCACGCGCACGGTCACCTCGCCGAACTGCGCCGGGTCGAGGCGAATGTGCGCCTGGCCGCCGTCGCGAAGCGCCTGCAGCCGGATCGCCTGCACAATCTGCGAGCCGGTCGACGAGGGGAGCACGTCGACCGGGTCGCTGTCGGCGGATACCGTCACGGGTGCCGGCGTCGCGACGCTCACGCGTGGGGTTGCCGCCGAAACACTCTGAGGAGAGGCCGATGCGGCATCAGCGGCGTGCCGCACGATCAGCGGGGCGTCGGCCGACGAATGAACGTCGACCGACTCGCGGGACGTCGTCGACCGGTCGCCGTGGCGCCGCGCCCCGGAAAGCGTCGCGAGCGGCACGATCGTTCGGCCGTCGGACGCGATGCCTTCGGGCGGCATCTCCTCGGCCGGCACGCTATGCACGGCCTCGTCCTGCCGGTGGCCCGGTACGACGGGCTCAGCGTCTGACTGCTGCGCCGGCCGCGCTGCCGGCGGCGCCGCAGTGGTCCTCTGGCTGCGCGCAGCCATGGCTCGGAGCTGCTGCTCGATCTCGACGGCCAACGGTGTCGACGCCTGGCCGTCCACGGTCTCCGGCGATGCCGGCTGAGCTGGTGCGGCCGACGACGTCGCTCCGGATACCGGCACAGGTGGCGCTGACGGCGCCGCGCCGAGCGACGCCACATCCTGCGCGCTCGCCTGCATCGCTGCCGGCCGGGCCGGGCGGTCGCCCGTGGGCTGCGGACCGTCGGGCGCCGCTGTCGTCACGCGCGCCGCATCGGGCCGCGCGCCGCTCTTCGGCGTGACCGCGTGCACGTCCCCGCCACTCACCCCGCCCGCCGGTGCGGCGTTGCGGCTCTCACGCCCCACGGCCGCGACCTCTGACTCCGTCGTCCGGTTCGTGACGGCGACACGGCGACCGGAAGACGGCATCGCGCCGGCGCCGGTGTCGTCGTTCGCCGCGGGCGTCCCCGCCGCCTCGCCGGGCGCAGCGTCGACCGCCCCGTCGACGGGCACGACATCGGCTGGAGGCGGCGCGGCGTCGACCACGACAGGCGCGATGTCGACGATGGCAGGCTGGGCCACGAACGCAACAGCGGCCGAAGTCGCGTCTGGGGACGCTGCAACGTCAGCCTCGGCATCGGCCTCCGCATTGTCGTCGCCGAACCAGTCGTCGGCTGCCGGGGCCGCGGCGTCGTCGGCAACGTCGATGACGTCGCCCGTCTCGTCAGTCGACGGGAGCGGCGACGTCATGCCGGTCAGCGCCTCGAGGAACGAGGGCCCGCCGTCGGCGGCGCCGGCCTCGGCGTTCCGGGCGCCGGCCTCGGGCGGGCGCACCGGCAGCCCGGCGGCGATCACATTCAGATCAAGCACGCCTCAGCTCCGCCTTACCGCTTGAGGTTGAGCGTGTCGACGAGCAGCTCGTCGGCGACCGTGAGCCCCTTCGAAGCAGCCTGGTAGCCACGCTGCGCGAGGATCATCTGCGTGAACTCGTGGGCGATATCGACGTTCGACTTCTCGAGCGAGCTGCCGATGACCGTCCCGCGGCTGCCCGTCCCTGGCGTGCCGATGACGGCCTGGCCCGAGACGCCGCTCTCGGCGAAGTAGTTGTTGCCGAGCTTCACGAGGCCCTCGGGGTTGTTGAACGTCGCCAGCGCGAGCTTGCCGACGATGACGGTGCGGCCCATACCGAACGACGCCACGAGGTTGCCGCCCGAATCGATGACGATGATGCTCGACGGGGCACCGCTCTGCACGCCGTTCTGCGAGACCGACGACGTCGCCGACGGGGCGCCGAAGCCGGTCACGGCCGCCTTGCCGTCGTCGCCGACGATGTTCCACGTGAAGGTGGACGGCTCGGCGCCGTTGACCCAGGCAGGCGTGTTGATCTCGACGTTGTCGGCTGCCGCGCCATTCACCTGGGCGAGCCGGCCCTGCGCGTCGAACGAGAGCGTGCCGGTGGCCAGTTCAAACGGCGTTCCCGGCGTACCGCCGATCACGTCGGCGCCTGGCACCGTAATCGTGTAGTCCCACTCGTTGGGCGCCGTCTTCTCGAACGTGATCGTGGCGACGTGCGTCAGGCCGAGCGAGTCGATGATCTCTACCGGCGAGGCGAACGTTTCGCCGACCGCAGCGCCGGCATCGAGGTTCGTGAGCATACGGAACGACGTCGTCGCGATCGGCTGCCGCAGCACGCCGGGCGGTGCGTAGATGGCCTCGGGCGCCCCCGAGGTATCGATCTCGCCCGTCATCGGATCGATGTCGTCGTAGCCCATGACGGGAAGGCCGCTCGCGGTCACGAGCCGGCCGTCCTTGTCGAAGTGAAAGTCGCCGGCACGCGTATAGACACGGTTGTTGCCCTCGCCGATGACGAAGAAGCCGGCCCCCTCGATGGCGACGTCGGTCGCCACGCCGGTCTTCTCGATCGAGCCCTGGGTGAACGTCGGACGAATCTGGCCGACGCCCACGCCCAGACCGATCTGCATCGGGTTGGCGCTCGAGCCGCCGATCGACTGGCTCACCAGATCGGCGAAGTTCACGTTGCTGGCCTTGAAGCCGACCGTGTTGAGGTTGGCGAGGTTGTTACCAATGACGCTGAGCTTCTGCTGGTTGGCGCTCAGGCCGGAAAGGGCGGCGGAGAACGAGCTGGACATGATCAGTTTCCTTCCTGGTCGGTGCTGAAGTCGGTCTCGTCGGCCGGCGCCTCGGCGCCGGTATCGGACTGCCCCTCGACGTACGCCCGCAGCGCGGCCATGTCGTCGCGAATCTGCTGGAGGCTCTCGAGCGAGCTGAACTGGGCGAGCTGTGCGAGGAACTCGCCGTTCTCCTGCGGCTGCAGGGGATCCTGGTTCTGCAGCTGCGTGATGAGCAGCTGCAGGAACGCGTCGCGGCCGAGCGGCGTCGACGTCAGGCGGCTGCTGCCGTCCTGGGTTTCGGCGCCGGTTCCGGTGACTCCGTTGATATTCACTGGTCGTCCCTCCAGGCTTCGGCCGCCACGTACCGCAGCCGCGCCAGTTCATCGATGACCTTCAGCTCCTCGCGCTGCTGGTCCTGCCGGTGGCGCCGGAGCGCGCGTTCGTACATCCGCTCGAGCGCAAGACGGCGCTGGCGTGCTTCACGCCAGCGACGTTCGGCCTGGCGCACGACCTCGGCCTGCCCGTCGACGCGCTGACGGCACGCCGTCAGGTCATGCGTCAGACGCACAATCCAATTCCGATGCCACATGAGCGTCCCGGCGTCGCTGCCCTCCCGCTCGACCGTGATCAGCTGCTGCTGCGCGTGCCGGCGCGCCTGCTCGGCCTGGCGCACCCGGGCCTCGAGCGCCTGCAGTTCGCCCTCGGCGCGCGCCAGGTCGGTGGCCGCGTCCTGTTCCTGTCGTCGCCGCAGGTCGAGCGCGGCGGCGGCGCGGAAGCGGAACGGCTTCATGACGCGAGCGCCGCGAGCTGCGCGATGTGGTCGGTGAGCCGACCGCAGGTGTCGGCCGGCTGACACAGGAAGCGTGAAATCGCGTCACGACGCGCCAGTGCCGTGTCGATGCGCGGATTGCTGCCGGCCACGTAGGCGCCGACGCTCACCAGGTCCTCGTTGTCGCGCAGCGTGGCCAGCCACTCGCGCACGGTGGCGGCATGCATGCGGTGCTCGGGCGTCGTGACGTCGGGCATCGTCCGGCTGACGCTCGGCAGAATGTCGATTGCCGGGTAGTGGTTGCGCGCGGCCAGGTCGCGCGAGAGCACGATGTGGCCGTCGAGGATGCCGCGGACGGCGTCGGCAATCGGTTCGTTGTGATCGTCGCCCTCGACGAGCACGGTGTAGAACGCCGTGATGCTGCCGCGGCCGCGCATCGCGCCGGCGCGCTCGAGCAGGCCCGGCAGCCGCGCGAAGACCGACGGCGGATACCCCTTGGCCGTGGGCGGCTCACCGGCCGCAAGGCCCACCTCGCGCTGCGCCATGGCGAATCGTGTCACCGAGTCCATCATCAGCAGCACGTGCTGGCCGCGATCGCGGAATGCCTCGGCGATGGCCGTCGCCGCGTACGCGGCGCGCTGGCGTGTCAGCGGCGGACTGTCCGAAGTCGAGACCACGACGACCGATCGCGCCAGGCCCTCGGGTCCGAGGTCGTGCTCGAGGAAGCTCCGGACCTCGCGGCCCCGCTCGCCGATCAGCGCCAGCACGACGACGTCGGCCTCGGTGCCGCGGGCCATCATGCCGAGCAGCGTGCTCTTGCCGACGCCGCTGCCGCCGAACACGCCGATGCGCTGCCCGCGCCCGCACGTCAGCATGGCGTCGATCGCGCGCACGCCGGTCCCGATGGGCGTCCGGATCGGCTCGCGCGCCATGGGATTGAGCGCGTCCGGGCGGAGCGGCGCCTGATCGACGGCGCCGAGCGGCCCCTTGCCGTCGATCGGCCGGCCGAGGCCGTCGATGACGCGGCCGAGCAGCGTCGGGCCCACGGGCACGGTGAGCGCGTTGCCGCGCGAGACAATCGGATCGCCCGGGCGGATGCCGGTGGTGTCGCCAAGCGGCACCGAGAGCAGACGGCCGTCGCGGAAGCCGACGACTTCGACCGGCAGCGGCGCGCCACGGCCGGTGCGCACTTCGCAGATTTCGCCCACGCTGGCCGCCGGACCGTTCGACTCGATGAGCAGGCCGACGACGCGCGCGACCTGGCCGACGACCGGCGCCGTCTCAACCGTCGAGAGCCGTGCGATGTACCGATCGAGCGGGAACCCGATCTCAGGCGCCAGCCCCGGTGCCACTCTCGTCCTCCGGTTCCTCGCCGAGCAGCGCACGCGACAGCTCGCGGATCTGCGAATCGATGCCGACGTCGACCGTGCCGAACGCCGACCGGACGAGGCAGCCGCCGCGCGGCACCGTCGGATCCGGACGGAGCTCGACCGAGTGGCCCGGATCGACGAGTCCGCGGCTCGTGATGATGGCGTGATCGTCGGGATTGAGGTGCACGGTCGCGGCCACGTTCTCGCCCAGCCGATCGATGGCCACGCGCGCCATGACGACCAGCAGCTCGCGGTCGAGATCGACCTCGCGCCGCAGAATGCGTCCGGCCATCGACACGGCGAGCCGGACGAGGTCGCGCTCGGACCGGCGCATCAGCACGCTGCGGACGTTGGCGAGGTCCTGGAGAGCCTCGGCCAGCCGCGCTGTCGTCTCGCGCGCCTGTTCGACGGCGGCGGCCGCAGCGGCCTCGCGTGCGGCGCGCTCGCCGTCGGCGTAGCCGCGGGCGTAGGCTTCGCGCTCGATCGCCTCGAGCCGCTCGGGCGATGGCGCCGGCAGGTCGCGCGCGGCCGGCGCCGGTGCCGGCCCTGGCTCGTCGTCGCCCCCCGTCTGGCGCAGGAGCGAGACAACGGCGCGACCGATGCCGCCGCCCGTCTGCCAGGCGAAGCGATCGGTGGGGACGGCGGTGCCGAGGCGGCGGGCGCTAAGTGACATAGGGCTCCCCCGCGCCTGCGCCGGTGCTGATGAGGCCTTCCTCCTCCAGCTTGCGCGCGATGGCCACGATCTCCTGCTGCGCCTTCTCGACCTCGCGCAGCCGGACCGCGCCGAGGATCTCCATCTCCTCCTTCATCAGGTCGACGGCACGCTTCGACATGTTCGCGAAGAAGCGCTCGCGGATCGCCTCGCTCGCGCCCTTGAGCGCCAGCGTCAGTACCTTCTTGTCGGCGCGGTTGATGATTTCGCGGATGCCCGCTTCCTCGATGTTGATCAGATCCTCGAAAACGAACATCAGGTTCCGGATCGCCGCCGCCGTGTCGGGCGCGAGCGACTCCAGGCGCTCGAGCGTCGGGCTCCGCACGCCGCGATCGAGGCAGTTGAACAGCTCGGCCACGGCGCGCACGCCGCCGCGCTGCTCGCGGCTCTGCCCGCCGAGCCCGCGCAGGCGCTGTTCGATGACGCTCGACACGCGCGCGATGACGTCGGGCGGAATCTCGCCGAGATTGGCCATGCGCAGCAGTACGTCGGTCCGCATCTCCTCGGGCAGCTGCTCGAGCAGCTGCGCAGCCACCTGCGCCGGCATGTGCGCGAGGATCAGCGCCGTCGTCTGCGGATGCTCGCCGAGGAAGAACTTCGACAGCTGCGCCGGATTGGCGCGCTCGAGCGACGCAAACCCGGCGCTCGCGTTAAGCGACTGAACGATGCGATCGACGATGCGGCGCGACTGATCGGGACCGAGCGATCGCACGAGCATCCGGCGCGCCTGCTCGACGCCCCCGAGCGCCTGGCGCGAGGCGCTCGCCGACTCGTCAATCTCCATGAGAATCTGCTCGCCGAGCTCCGTCGGTACGGCGCCGAGCGCGGCAATCTCGCGCGCGATCGACTCGATCTCGTGCTCGCCCAGATACTTGAAGATCGAGGCGGCGCTCTCCTCACCCAGAGCCACGAGAGCAATCGCGGCCTTGCGCGCGCCGCTGATCGACTGTCCCTGCGCGTTCATCGACCATCCTCCGAAATCCAGCCGCGAACGATGCGGGCGACCTGCTCGGGCTCCTCGGCGGCCAGCCGCGCCACGCGCTGCGTCAGCGCCGGGAGGCGCCGCGGCGACGGTGCGGCCATCGCATCGAGTTCGGCTTCAAGCTGTCCTTCCATCTCGGATACGGTCGGCAGGCGCGCGCCGGCCGTCGCTGCGGCCGGCAGCGCCGGCGGCTCGACGCTGCGGCCCAGCTTCGCCGCCAGCGGGCGCAGCACGCCAAAGAAGGCAAACGCGGCCACGAGCAGCACGACGACAGCGTTGACCAGGGTCCGCCAGTGCTGCTCGAGCAGCTCGAGCGCCCGACCGCCGAAGCCGGTCGGCGCAGGCGCGTTCTCCGGGACGACACCAAAAGGAATGTTCTCGACCGTGAGCTGATCGCCGCGCTCCGGATCCAGACCGACAGCGGCGGCGACCAGCGCCTGCACACGCTGCAGTCCCTCGGGATCCCACGGACGCGTCGCCATCGTCACGGTCCCGTCCTCGTTCTTCGTCGTCACGCGCTCGTCGTCGAGCACGACGGCCACCGAAAGACGTGCGAGCTGGCCCTGCGGGCTCAAGGTGTGGCGCACGAGCTTGCCGACCTCGTAGTTGGTCGTCTCGGTCGAACGCCCGGGCGCCGTGGCTGTGGTCGTCACGGGCGGCGCCGTGCCGTTGGCCGTGTCGGCCGTTGTCAGTGCGGGTGGCTGATTGGCGCGCGCCCCTGCGATGCCGGCCGGTACCACCGTTGCCGCGCCCGTCTCGGTCGTGGTCTGGCGGCTGCGGACGACCGTGTTCGGATCCCAGCGCTCTTCGGTCTCCTCGATGATGTCGGCGCGCAGGTGCGCGGCCACGTTCACGCGCACGCGCCCCTCGCCGACGACCGGTTCGAGCATCGCGAGCACCTTCTGCGCAAGGTTGCGCTCGATCTGCTGCTGGCGCTCGAGCTGCGTGGCGTCGAGGCCGGTGCCCTCGGCCGGATCCTCGGGCCGCGTGAGCGGGCGGCCGTGATGGTCGAGGATCGTCACCGACTCCGGCCTGAGCCCTTCCACGCTCGAGGCCACCAGCGCCGCGATGCCGCGCACGGCCGAGGGCGACAGCGTCCGATTGCCCTTGAGCCGCAGTGCGACGGACGCCTTCGCCGGCTCGGAGCGATCCAGGAAGAGCGAGTCCTTGGCCATCGCGATGTGCACGCGCGCGCTCGCGACGTCGGCCATCGTGGCAATCGTGCGCGCGAGCTCACCCTCGAGCGCGCGGCGGTAATTCACCTGTTCGAGGAACTCGGTGGTGCCGAACGCGGTACGGTCGAAGATCTCGAAGCCGATGCGGCCGGCCGACGGCAGGCCGTCGGCGGCCAATGCCAGTCGCAGCTCGTCGACCCGATCCGATGGCACGCGCACCGTGCGGCCGCCGTCACCAAGCTGGTAGGGAATCCTGTCGGCCTTCAGCCGGCCGACGACGGCGTTGGCCGTCTCGGCGTCCATGTCGGCCACCAGCAGCGTGTAGTCGGGCGCGTTGAGGTAGTAGGCCGATCCGACGACGAGCGTGACGACGGCAACGAACACGCCGCCGAGCGCCGCCATCTGCGACGGTTTGAGCGTGGACCGGAGCTTCTGGAAATGAGCGAGCAGCTGATCAGTGTTCACGGGTCAGAAGGTGACGGTTGCGTCAGACCGACATGCGCATGACTTCCTGGTACGCCTGCACGAGCTTGTTCCGCACCTGGACCGTGAGCTCGAGCATCTGCTCGGCGCGCTGCATGGCAATCATGGCTTCGTGGACGTCGCCGGTGCCGTCGAGCATGCGGTTGATGGCCACGTTGGCCTCGCCGGTCGCACCATCGACGGTCCGGATGAGCTCGCCGAGCGCTTCGGCAAAGCCGGTTTCCTGGGGCGACTTCGCGCCGGCGGCCGACCCGGTGCCGGCCGCCGCGCCGGTCGCATTCGAAATCGAGGGGAGTCCGTTGATCGCCATGACGACTACGCCTTCGCCAGCTCGAGCGCGCGCTGCACGGTGTCGCGGATGAGCCCGATGGCCGTCAGGTTCGCCTGATAGGCGCGCGCGGCGCCGATCATGTCGACCATCTCCTCGGGCACGTCGACGTTGGGGACCGCCACGAAGCCGTTCTCGTCCGCGTCGGGATGCGACGGCTCGTAGCGGCGGCGGAATTCGGTCTGGTCCTGGACGACCTCGGCCACACGCACACCGGCGGCCTGCACGCTGAAGGCCGGTCCGGCCGGCTGCACCGTCTCGAGGACCACGGCGCGACGGCGATACGGCTGCCCGTCGGGGCCGCGCGTCGATTCGGCGTTCGCCAGGTTCGACATGGCGACTTCCATCCGGGTCCGCTGCGCGTCGAGGGCACTGGCCCCGGCGGCAATGGCTGACGAGAGAGTCGACGACATGATCAGCGTCCTTCGTTGATGGCGTAGCGCACGAGGCGGAACTTCGCGGCGAGCACCGTCTGCGCCTTCGCGAAGTCACCGGTCGCACGCGTCAGGTTCAGCAGTTCGCGATCGAGCTGGACCGTGTTGCCGTCGCGGCGCGCCGGCAGCCCGGGGGTCTCGACAACCTCGGCGTCGGCGCCTGACGGCGGCGCCGGCGGGTTCTGCGGCCCGAAGTGATCGGGATGACTCGTCTTCAGAGCCGCGAGCTGCTCGTCGAGCGCTTCGCTGAATCGAACCTCCCTGGCGCGGTAGCCGGGCGTGTCGAGGTTCGCGATGTTGCCGACGGCGACCGCCTGACGCTGGACCGACTGCGTCAGGTGACGCGCCAGCACCGCGGTAATCGCGGCATCGTCGATCGGGTTCGACATCGCAACTCCTTCCTCGGGCTGATGCGGCGGCCTGACGGCTGCCGGTCGAGCTGGTGCCCGTGCCGGCCGTCCGTTGTGCAAGAGAGGTGCCCGATTGGAAAAGGAGGGCCGACGCCGGACGACGCCGGAGCGGGAATGGCGGTGAACAGACGTGCATCCGGCGCCGGCAGACGCGGCGACCGGGGCCTTCAGGGCGGCGGGAGCATGCCGATCGGGCGACTGCACGCCCTCGAAACCAGCCGGCAGACCCGGCAATGTGACGGCTGGCCGACACCACGTGTCTGAACCGCCGACACCTTCGGCGGCCCGGGCGACCGGTCACGCCACACGCTCAATCGTGTTGCCGGAAGTGCAGCGCATGTCGGTTCCGACGCGCGCCTGTCGCTCGACCGGCCCGATTTGTCGGGCTGCAGACGCTCATGTCAAGAATCAGACACCCGCCAGCGGGATGCTGTCATCGTCCTGACACCCGCGAAGGCCGGCCGCAATTGCACGCAACTCGACGGCACACTCCGCCTGGCACGGCAGTTGCCATGGCGTGGGGACGCTCCCCGGCGTGTCAATCGGCACGCGGGAGCTCGGCATGAACGCGGGACCCTGTCCCCCTCCCGAGGAGTCCAGTGTGTCGTTGTCAGATATGGGTCAACCAACGGTTCTGGTTGTCGAGGATGAAACCGAATCGCGGCAGATGATCGTGAAATCGCTCGAAGAGGCCGGTTTCGCCGCGGCCGAGGCGCCGACGGCGGCCGATGCCCTCTCGAGACTCGACGGCTACGCCTACGACGCGCTCGTCGTGGCGGTCCAGCTGCCGGACGGCGACGGCCTCGACCTGCTCGACTCGGCCCTGTCGCGGTATCCCGACATGCGCTGCGTGGTGACGACCGGCTTCGGCAGCATCGACCACGCGGTCCGCGCGCTGAAGCGTGGCGCCGTCGACTTTCTGATCAAGCCGTTCCAGCTCATCCAGCTCGTGCAGATCCTCAAGACGGCGCTCAGCGAGCGGCGGCTGCGGAGCGAGAACGCCGAGCTGCGCGCGCGGCTCAACGAGAAGTTCCGGTTCGGTGGCCTGATCGGCAACAGCCCGAGCATGAAGCGGCTGATCACGACGCTCGAGCTCGTCTCGCCCATGAACAGCACGGTGCTCATCCAGGGCGAGACCGGCACGGGCAAGGAGCTCGTCGCCCGCACGATCCATCACAACAGCCCGCGCCGCGACCAGCCGTTCGTCGCCTTCAACGCGGCCGCCATCCCGGAAGGCCTCGCCGAGGCCGAGCTGTTCGGCCACGTCAAGGGAGCCTTCACCGGCGCCATCAGCTCGCGCATCGGCCGCTTCGAGGCCGCCGACAAGGGCACGCTCTTCATCGACGAGGTGTCGTCGATGAGCCTGTCGCTGCAGGCGAAGCTGCTGCGCGCGCTGCAGGAGCGCGAGGTCGAGCGCATCGGCACTTCGAAGCCGATGAAGATCAACGCGCGCGTCATTGCCGCGACCAACGACGACCTGCAGGCCATGGTCCGCGAGGGCAAGTTCCGCGAAGACCTCTACTACCGCCTGAACGTCGTCCGCGTCGTGCTGCCGCCGCTGCGCGAGCGGCGTGAGGACATCCCGCTGCTGGCCCAGCACTTCGTCCAGGAGTCGTGCGCCAGCAACGGCCTGCCGCCGAAGATCCTGAGCCAGGGTGCGCTGCGCCTGCTCATGAACTACGACTGGCCGGGCAACATCCGTCACCTGCAGAATGCGATCGAGCACGGCGTGACGATGAGCGGCGACTCGCGCGAGATCCTGCCCGAGGCGCTGCCCGACGAGCTGCACTCGCCGACGGGCCTGACCGCGCTCACGCTGCCGCCGACGCCCGACGAAGGCATCAACTTCACGTCGACGATGACGCAGGTCGAGCGCGAACTGATCCTGCGCTACCTCGCGAAGGCGAAGGGGAACAAGCGCCAGGCCGCCCGCCTGCTCAACCTCAGCCGGACGACGCTCATCGACAAGCTGAACCGGCTCGGCGTGACCGACACGTTCTCGGCCGCCTAGCGGCGGACGGCCCGCTGGCGTATCCGGCGTCGGGCCGCAACGCAGAAAAAAGAAACGGGGCTGGACCAGCGCGGTCCAGCCCCTTCTTTGTACGCCGGCGCGCCCGAACTACTGCGCGACCGTGAAGTCGATGCTCGCCCGCGTCGTACCCCAGTCGATGTGGAGCGTGCCGCCCGTCGGCGTGTCGTCGATCGAGAACGTCAGCAGCTCGGCCGCTTCCGGCGCCTTGCCGACGCGCATCGGCGCGCGGCCGAGATCCTGGCCCTGCGGATAGGGCACGCCCCAGCCGTCGGCCGCCTTCGAGATGATCAGCTCCCACGAATCGCCGGTCTTCGTGTAGAGGCCGTACGTTCCGGCCGGCACTTCGAGGTCGCCGAACCGCAGCGTCCGATCGGTCGACAGCCGGGTCCGCTCGTCGGCGCCGGTGCGCCACTCACGCCCCCACCAGTCGAACGACTCGAGCGAGCGCCCCTTGAGCGACGGACGCCCGTAGGTGATCGAGATATTCGCGCCATCGATCGACCATTCGCTCCGCACGTGCGGATTCGGGCCCTTGGTGGGCACGTCGGTCGTCTTCTGGGCGGCAACCCCGATGGTACAGACAGCAGCCAGAGCTATCGCTGTTGCAGCAAGTCTTCGCATGGCCTTCTTTCTCCTCCTCCTCGACCGGTGTGGTCAACGGTGGTACGGGCACGTGGGAGGTACGTGCCGGAAGTCGCGGGCGATCGTACTACGCAGCCCGTGTCTTCGCGTGAAGGCCGGATGAAGGCGCACCGGTCCGGCCGACGCTCAGTAGCGCCGGTTCCGCTGTCGCAGCAGGTCGAACTTCGCCGTGTCGGCCACGGCCATCACGGCCATCACGCCCGCCTGCACCGGGTCGGTCACGACCAGATCGGCGGCATCAGGCACGCTGCCGGCCATGTTCAGCGAGATGACGAGCAGACCGCTCTGCCGCACCTCCTGTACCGCGCGCGTGATGTCGCCGCCCATGAGCGACCCCGCCAGCACGAGCAGCTTCACCCGCGGCAGCCGCACGACGGCCCGGACGGCCGCCGCCAGCTCCTTCTCGCCGACCAGGGGAATGGTGTCGATCGAGATACGCTCGCCGCGGATGTTGTGCCGGTCGGCCTCGGATATCGCGCCCATGGCGACGAAACCGACCTGCGCGCCGCCGCCCATCACCACGATGCGCTTGCCGTAGATCTTCCCGAACGACGGCTTTTCCTCGACCGACGTCACGCCCGGCACGGCCACGAGCTCCCCGACGACGGTTTCGAGCTTGCCATCGTCATCGAGCGTGAACTCGAAGTCGATCTCCGGATGCGGCCCGCCGACGCCGTGCAGTTCGAGCGACGTGATGTTGGCGCCGTGATCGGCGAAGACCTTCGTGAGCCTGGCCAGCAGGCCGGGCTGATCGGTAGCCGTGACAACCAGTGCGTGGGCCGACATGGAGAAATGATGATACGTCAGCGAACTTTCCCCTCTACCGTAACGGGACGGCTGGCGGCACCGTAAGCTAGTGGCGTGATGCAGCAGCCGGCCGCCCGTCGCCCCCGTCAGCTCCTGCTGGCCTTCCTCTGTACCGTCGCTGCCGGGTGCGGCAACGCCGGTGCCCCCGCGTACGAAGGGCCGACCGCCACGGTCGTCACCGTCGCCACCGCCCAGATACGGGAGCTGCGCGACGTGGCCAACGCGCCAGGCGTCATCGTGCCGGCCGCAGTGGCCGATCTCACCGTCTACGCGCCGGAAATGGCCGAAATCGTCGATCTGCCCGTACAGGCCGACCAGCCGGTGGAAGCCGGCGACGTGCTGGTGCAGTTCGACATCGCGTCGCTCAATCAGGAGCTGGCCGCCGCCGAGCTGGGTGAAATCGAAGCGCAGGCGCGGCTCGATCGTGCCCGAACCGAACTCTCGCGACAGACCGATCTGTTCGAGCGCGGCATCACGTCGCGGATGGCCCACGATGCGGCCCGCCTCGAGCACTCGGCCGCCGAGACCGCGCTGACGCTCGCCCGCAACCGGCTCGAAGCCGTTCGGGCGGGTCAGGACCGGGCCGTCGTCCGCGCGCCATTCTCCGGCGTGGTCGTTGCCGTGTGGCACCAGAAAGGCGACATCGTCCGTCCCGACCGCAGCGATCCGATTCTGCGGCTGATCGATCCGACGCGTGTCCAGGTCGCCGTCCAGCTGCCGGTCGCGCAGCTGGCGCGCGTGCTGCCCGGGCAGGCCGCGACCGTCCGCGCCATCGCCGGTCTCGAAGACGAGCCCGCCGTGGTCGCCTCGAAGACGGAAGCGCTCGACCCGACGGCGCCGACCGGCGAAGTGCGCTTGTCGTTCACCAATCCGGCGACACTGCCGCTCGACACGCCGGTGTCGGTGGAGATCCTGCTCGATCGCCGCGCCGACGCGCTGGTCATCCCGCTGCAGGCCGTGAATCGTGACGTCAGCGGCCCCTACGTGATGGTGGCCGGGCCCGACGGCCTGGCGCAGCGGCGCGAAGTGCGCCTCGGACTGGCGACGAGCGATCTGGTGGAAGTCGTGACGGGACTCGAGCCGGGCGAGCAGGTGATCGTGGCCGGGCTCCAGGACGTCGAGCCCGGCATGCCGATCGCGATCGGACGCTAGCGCGTCGCGTCAGTTCGCGCTGGCCGGCTCGAGCGGAGCCGCGGCCGTGGACCGGTCGGATGCGCGCATCAGCTCGAGCAGCACCGCGTCGAGCAGCGCCCGCCAGCTGGCCTCGATCACGTTGTCCGAGACGCCCACCGTGGCAAACGCACGGTGCTGATTGGCCCACTCGATGAGCACGCGCACCTTCGCCGCGCTGCCCTTGTAGGAGTCGAGCACCCGGACCTTGTAGTCGGTCAGCCGGATGCTGCCCACTTCGGGGTGGACGGTCGCCAGTGCGCCGCACAGGGCCTCGTGCAGCGCATTGAACGGACCGTGGCTCGTTGCCGAGCCGGCAAGCGGGCCCGCGGCCGTCCGGAGCGAGACCGTGGCGGTCGCGCGCGGCTCGTCGCCGGCGGCCGACCGCAGCGTGACCTCGTAGCCGTCAACCTCGAAGAAGCTCGCGTCGGGCTGCAGCGCCTGGCGCACGATCAGCTCGAACGATCCCTCGGCCGCCTCGAACTCGTAGCCTTCGTACTCGAGCTGCTTGACCCGTTCGAGCAGCGCCCGGCGCGCGTCGGCGTCGAGCCGGCTTGCGAGCCCCTGCTGCTCGAGCTTGTACAGGATGTTGCCGCGGCCCGACAGGTCGCTCACCAGCACGCGCTGCCGGTTGCCGACCAGCTCCGGCTGGATGTGCTCGTACGTCGCTGAGTCCTTGAGGACCGCCGCCACGTGGATGCCCCCCTTGTGCGCGAAGGCGCTCCGGCCGACGAACGGCTGATCGCTGCGCAGTGGCAGGTTGGCGAGATCCGCAATGTAGGCGCACACCGACGTCAGCTGCCTGAGCCGCTCGCGACCGACCGTGGTGTGACCGAGCTTCAGCTCGAGGTTGGCGATGACCGATGCCAGGTTGGCGTTGCCGCAGCGCTCGCCGTAGCCGTTCAGGCAGCCCTGCACGTGCGTGGCGCCGGCCTGGACGGCGGCCAGCGCGTTGGCCACGCCGAGATCCGAGTCGTTGTGCGGATGGATGCCGATGACGCCGTCGAAACGGCGCCGGACCTCGGCCACGATTTCCTGCAGCCGCGGCGTGAGCGTGCCGCCGTTCGTGTCGCACAGGCAGAGCACGTCGGCCCCGGCGCGGTGCGCCGCTTCCAGCGTCCGCAGCGCGTAGTCAGGATTGGCCTCGTAGCCGTCGAAGAAGTGCTCGGCGTCGTAGACGACCTCGCGGCCGTGCGCCTTGAGGTACGACACCGTGTCGCTGATGAGCGCCAGGTTGTCGTCGAGACCGATGCCGAGCGCACGCGTGACGTGGAAGTCCCAGGTCTTGCCGAAGATCGCCACCGTCGGCGTGTCCGCCTCGATGAGCATGCGGACGTTGGTGTCGTCTTCCACCTTGTTGCGGGCCAGGCGCGTCGAGCCGAAGGCCGTCAGCTTCGCGTGCGAAAGCGTCAGCTCCCTGGCCCGCTCGAAGAACTCGCGATCCTTCGGGTTCGACCCGGGCCAGCCGCCCTCGATGTAGTCGATGCCGAACTCGTCGAGCTTCGCAGCAATCAGCAGCTTGTCGTCTACCGAGTAGGAGACGGCTTCGCCCTGGGTCCCGTCGCGCAGCGTGGTATCGAAGGTCGCGATCTTCATGGGCCCCGATATTCTACTGCCAGCGTCCCGGCCGATCGAGCGCCGGACGGCCGGCACGGACCTCAGCAGACGGCCAGATCGCGGGCGGTCAGCCGGCGACGAGCGCCATCCGCAGGCGGCTGCCGCCCGATTCGGCCGTAAACGCCGCGGTCCCGCCGGACAGCCGGGCCGCTTCGCGGGCCGCCAGCGCTCCCATCAGCGCCGTCCACCCGCCGGGCCGGTCACTCCAGGCCTGATCGAAGACCCGCGACGTCAGCTCGGGGCCCGGCGCGACGACATCCTGGGCCACTTCGACGCCCCGGAGCTGGCCGCCCGCCACGTCGAAGAAAACGCGCACGACAGCCCCGGTACAGCCGGCCACCAGCGCAAGCGTCGCGAGAACGGCGCCGGTCACGCCCGTCGTCACCAGTGGCGCATCGGCCATGACCGTCAGGTCGGGCGCGTGAATCTGCAGCGTCACGCCGGCCAGCCGGCACTCGGGCGTGAGGCCCTGGCGGAGCTGCTCGACGAGCGACGTGAGCGTCACCGGCCGGCTCTGCCGCACGTGCCGGCCGTCGAGCAGCACGGCCGCCTTCAGCAGCCACGACGCGCGCCAGGCCTGGGCGCGAATCAGCTCCTGGCCGGTCTGCCGCGCCAGCGGCGACGCCTCGACGTCGAGCAGTGCGGCGGCCGACGCGATGGCGGCTATCTCTTCGCTCACCTGCGCCAGCACCCGGTCGCTGCGCCGGCTGCGGACCGGGGGAGCGGCCGCGCTGCCGCCATTCTGCGAGGGAACGGCCGCCGGCACGGGCGTCGGCACGGACACCGGTGCCGGCTCGAAGCGTTCGCGGCGGGCCGGGAGCATGTCGACGTAGTGCGTCTCGGCGCGCATGCGATAGCCCTTCGGCAGTCCTTCGCGAGCACCGCGGGACGCCGGTTCCGGCTCCTCGGCCGCGAACTCGTCGTGAGATGCAGGTCTGCCGTAACCGAGCTCCGACGTTTCCAGATCGGACACGATGATGCCTCCAGGACGTGAAGGAAGGCCCGCATCGTAACAGATGAACGGCGGACATGCGCAGCCTCCGGTTGACGTCGTGCTCAGGCACGGCGAACAATCGTCGGCTGCATGCTGCCGCTCCCGGAGCTCGCGCCGATCGAATGGCTGCTGGTGGCGATCGGCGCCATGGGCATCGGCGTGGCCAAGGCCGGATTTCCCGGCATCAGCTACGTCTACATCATCACGTTCGCCCTGCTCTTCGGCGCACGCGAAGGTGCCGGCATCGTCCTCCCCATGCTCGTCGTCGGCGACGTGCTGGCGGTGGCGACGTTCAAGCGCCACGCCAACTGGCACTACATCCGACAGATGCTGCCGCCGGCCTGCCTGGGGGTGATCGCAGGCGCGACGTCGATGTGGCTCATCCGCGACGACGGCGTGTTCACGCCGCTGATCGGATGGATCGTCGTCGCGCTGACGGTCATGCAGCTGCTCAACCTCTGGAGGCCGGCGATTTTCGCCGGTGCGCCGCACACGCCGGTGTTCGCCTGGGGCATGGGGCTGCTGGCCGGCTGGACATCGATGCTGGCGAACGGGGCCGGCCCGATCATCGCGCTGTTCGGCCTGGCGGTCGGACTGCCGAAGTTCGAGTTCGTCGGCACGAGCGCCTGGTTCTTCCTCGTCGTCAACGTCTTCAAGCTGCCCTTCAGCTGGGGCCTCGGGCTGATCGGCGACTCGTCGCTGTCGCTCAACCTCGTGCTCGTGCCGGCCATCGGCCTCGGCATGCTCGTCGGCCGGTGGCTCACGCACGTCGTCCCGCAGCGGCTGTTCGACGCGCTGCTGCTGCTGTTCGCCGCCGTCGCCGCGCTGCGGCTGATCGGCGTGTTCTGAGGATCCCTCCGGAAAGAAAAACGGCCGCCGGAGCCTGAGCTCCGGCGGCCGCTCGTTATCGGGCCGACGGCCGTTCTCTCAGAACGAGAAGCGGACCGTCAGCTGCATCGAGCGCATGTTCTGGGCGGACGTGGCCGCACCAAAACCGGCGTTCTTCGGCTGCAGGCGCGCCTCGTTCAGCGTGCCGTCCGGGTTGTACTGCGAGTTGAGCACCCGCTGATCCGTCGGGCTGAAGAGCTGAACGGTCGCCACCCGGCCGTTGATCACGACCGCGTCGAACGCGTTGAACGCGTCGAGGCGGACCTGCAGATTGCGGCCGCCGCCAAGGCGGAAGTTGCGCGCCAGGGCGAGGTCGATCGTGCGGTCCATGCAGCCGCGCAGGATGTTGCGGCCCGACTCCATGCCGAGGCTGTAGTAGGTCGGCCCGGCAACGGAGGCGGTGTTGAACTGCGCGTACTGGTTGTCGGAGCAGCCCGATCCCGGATCACCCACGTAGACGATGCGCGCCGCATAGTCCGGCGAACCGGTCAGGTTCACGTTGTTGCCGCCCGTCAGGTACGAGTAGGTCAGGTCGTACGGGGCGCCCGACGCGAACGAGGCGACGCCCGACAGCTGCCAGTCGTTGATGATCGCGCCGATCACGCGGCCCGCCGCCGAGTCGGAGCGGTAGTCGGGCAGATCCCACACGGCGTTGGCCTTGAGCACGTGACGCTGCAGGCCGAGGTCCTCCATGAGCTTCTCGTACTCGGCCCAGTCGTCACGCAGCCGGTACTGGCCGTCAGGCGTGTGCTCGAGCCGCAGCGGCAGCTGGGTGTTGCCCTTGAACGAGAGGCTCAGCGTGTAGTTGGCGCCGAACGAGAACCCGTTCGAGAAGCGCCGGTTGAGCGACGTCTGAATCGAGTGGAACGTCTGGTGGTACTGCGTCAGACGCGCCTCGATCGCCCCGAGGTTCCGGTAGGGCCGCAGCAGTGACGTCGGATAGGCCGTCGCGCCGGGGATGTCGCTCTCGCCGAGCGTCGGGTCCTGGTTCTCCGGCAGGTACGCTGCGCCGAAGTCGACGGCGTTCAGGTTCGTGTTGAAGCCGAAGTTGTTGGCGAGCATGTTGTAGCCGTGCTGGCCGACGTACGACACGTCGAGCGACGACGCCCACGGCAGCGCGACCTGCACGCCCGCGTTCCACTGCACCGACGACGGGATCTTGGCGTCGTACTGGAAGACGCTGAGCGCCGGGATGCCGATGGTGCTCAGACCCGTGCCGAGCGTCTGGAGCTGGCCGTTGACCAGGTTCGTCGACGTCGAGTACGGCGGGTTCGCCGCGCTGCCCATGACCGTGTTGCCCTCGGGCCGGTCGTAGAACAGGCCGATGCCGCCGCGCAGCACGTAGCGCTGCGTGCCGTCGATGTCGTAGGCCGCCCCGAAGCGCGGCGCGAAGACCATCGTCGGCCAGGTGTAGGCCGTCTTGGCAATGCCCTGGCCCGACTGGATGACGCCCGTGTAGAGGTCACCCGTGCCGGGGATCGGCGTGCCGATGGCCGCCTGCGTGTTGGCCGCCCCGGGCGCCGTCAGGATCTCGCCCGTGATCGGGTGCATCGCGTTGCGGTCGTTGCCCGAGCAGACCGTCGCGCCGCTCCTGCAGCCCGCCACGTAGAGCAGCGGCGCCGCCGCCGGATCCCACCGGTCGGCGAAGAAGTTCGACGACTGCATGTACTTGTCGTGCTGCGGCTGCTGGTGGGTGAAGCGCATGCCGTAGTCGAGCGTGAGCCTGTTGGTCACCCGCCAGTTGTCCTGGATGTAGAACTCGGTGTTCCGGTAGACGTTGCCGCCCTCGACGAACTTCGACGCCTGCAGGTACTGCGTGAAGATGCCGAGCGCCGCGTTCGCGTAGCCGAACCCGGTGTCGAGCGTGTTGTTCGTGTCGTTCCCGAAGTTGATGTAGCCCTGGAACGTCAGGTTGGCGATACCGCCGGCACCCGGGCCGGTGTTCTGCGCCTTGTAGCTGTAGTTGTTGTAGAAGCCGGCCTTGACCGTGTGCCGCCCGGCGACCTTCGTGAGGCTCGCCGCGAAGTCCTGGGTCCGGTTCTTGTTCAGGAAGCTCGGGTAGCCCTGGTTCGGCGGGGCGTTCGCGATGCGGCTGCCCCAGGCGAAGTTCGGCAGCAGGTTGATCCGCTGCCCGTCCCACCACGACGGCCGCAGATCCTCGAGCACCTCGTACGAGTAGTACCGCGGATCGACGACGCCCGCGTCTTCGTAGATGAGCGGGAGGTCAGCGAAGCCGTTCAGTCGGTTCGCCGAGTCGGCCATGATGAGCTGGCCGAGCTGGTTCTGGATGAACCCGTAGGTCGCCTCGACGAACGTCGTCGGGTTGAGCGTGTAGTTGACCGTGAAGCCGACGTTCGTGATGAACGGGTACGGGTTGTACGTGTCGTTGAAGCCCTGGATCGTGCCCGGCGTCGTCAGACGGCGCGCACGCTGACCGGAGTACTTGCCGGTGACGCGCAGCGCGGGCGACAGCTGGTAGTCGACGCGGATGGCCGGCTGCTGGGTCAGGTTCTTGTACGAGACCGCCGGCACCTCGTAGTTGTAGGGCTGGCCGATCGGCTGCTCGATGTTCGGCAGCGGATAGCGGTTGAGCAGGCCCAGACCGACGCCGTAGAGCCGGTCGGCCGGGATCACGTTGTTCTCGAAGTACTGGCCGGTGGCCGCGTCCCAGATGGGACCGATCGGCTGGCCGTTGTTGTCGAGCGACTGCGAGAAGTCTCCCTGGCGCTCGAGCGCCGTCGGCACGCGCAGGCGGATCGGGTTGCCGCCGTTGATCGTCGACGTCGTCGGCCGGTACTCGTGGCTGTAGAAGAAGAACAGCTGGTTGTTGCCGCCCGGACGCCCCACCGGACCGCCGATCGAGTAGCCCCACGTCCGCGTGCGGCTCTCGGGCTTCGGATCGCCGTTCTTCTGGTTGACCCACGGCGTGC
This sequence comes from Acidobacteriota bacterium, assembly GCA_003242705.1. GTDB lineage: Bacteria > Acidobacteriota > Vicinamibacteria > Vicinamibacterales > SCN-69-37 > SCN-69-37. The sequence continues at coordinate 15,987 of QGVF01000009.1, read as the reverse complement.
TGTTCCAGTCGGAGTTCGTCTCGATGTCGTAGACCGACCCGCGGAACTGGTTCGTGCCGCTCTTCGTCACGGCCGTGATCTGCAGGCCCGACGCGCGGCCGTACTCGGCCTGGTAGCCCGAGGTGAGCACCTTCACCTCGGCGATCGACTCGATGTTCATGTTGAGCATCTGGCCGTTGTTGCCCGTGTCCATGGCCGAGATGCCGTCCATCATGATGTTGTTCTGACCGCCCCCGCCGAGACGCGTCGTGCCGGTGACGCCGGGCGCGAGCGCGGTGAGCGACGTGAAGTTCGCGCGGTTGACGGGCAGGTTCTCGACCTGCACCGACGTGACGGCGTAGGAGCGCTCACCGCTCTGCGCCTGGATGAGCGGCGCCTCGGCGGTGACGTTGATGGTCTCCTCGGCGCCGCCCGGCTCGATGACGAGCTGCGGCACGACCACGCGGTCGCCGCCGCTGACGGCAATGCCGGTCCGGCGCAGCGTCCGGAAACCGGGCATCGTCACCTCGACGGTGTAGGTGTCAGGCGCGACGTTGGCAAACGTGTAGCTGCCGTCACCGCCCGTGTAAACCGGAGCCGAGGTCGTGCCCCGGGCTTCGCTGATGAGCACGACGGTCGCGCCGGGGATGACACCCCCCGAGCTGTCGACAACCGTGCCGGCAACCGTCCCGGTCGTGATCTGGGCCGAGACGGGCAGGACCACCCCGAGCAGGGCGGCCAGGATGAAAGCAAGGACTTTCTTCGGATGAGACGTACCGTCCATTCACTTCCTCCAGCCCCTGCCCGCCAGGTCGCGGCACAGACCGGCCCGTCCCCAACTCAGGACCGGGTCGCGGTCGGCGCGTTGACCCGCACGCGCGGGGCTGTCAACAGAGCGCCCCATTCTTTCAATCGGTCGGACGGGTGTCAATCCGATGTCATCCGGTCGATAGGTATTGACAATACAAAGTCATTTGTGAACAAAGTGAGCCATCAACACACGTTCTTGCTGCAAGAAACCGCGTCGATTGACGCGTGGTGAGGCTATCCGCGCCGCGCCGCCCGCCGCTCGCGCACCATCGCCGCAAAGCCCGCGGCCAGCAGGAGCGTGACCGCCACCGTCCCGGCCTCCGGCGACGGAAACAGATCGAGCGAGGCTGCGCCGATCGCCGGCCCCGCGCATATCCCCACACCTACGCCCGCCTCGTGCAGACCACCGTGCTCGGCGCGCGATTCGGCCAGATCCATCGAGTAGAAGAGCGACGAGTAGTACATCAGCCCGGCCGACAGCCCGAACACGATCTGCCCGACGATGAGCCCGACCGTCGACGAGGCGAGGAGCACGGCCACGAAGCTCGCCATGAGCACGAGGTAGCCGGCCGCGAGGAACCTGAACCTGTAATGCCAGCCGTGCCAGCGCCACAGCACGCCGAAGGCCAGCAGGCGGGCGAACATCCAGACCGAACAGTAGAGGCCCACCTCGGTCGGCGTCAGACCGAGATCGGTGGCAACGCCGGGCATGACGGCCAGCAGCGTATAGATGGCCGTATAGGCCAGTGGGTTGGCCATCCAGCCGAGCCGCAGAAATACCGGGTCGCGGCGCCCGCCCGCTGCGGCGAGAGGTGCGGGGTCGGGCGCCGCCCCACTCGCGGCCGTGCGCACGCCCCTGCCCTCACCGCCCCGCGCGAGCCACGCGACCACCGCACACTGCGCCGCGCAGAGCACGGCCGGCACCGTGAAGATGAGGTGGGCGCCGAGCCAGTCGTACAGCGGACCGCCGGTGAAATATCCAAGCGCCGCGGCCCCCGACCATGTCAGGTTGTACAGCCCGACGGCGTGCGAGACGCGCCAGCCCTCGGCGCCATGCGTGACGAGCGCCTCGAGCGCCGGCCATGTCAGCAGGAGCACGACGGTGTAGACCGCCACGAGCGCCACGAGCCCGGCGGCCGACGAGACGAACAGGCCGGCGCCGATGCTCAGCGCCAGCCCGGCGAATCCCGCCGCGAGACTCACCGCATACCCTCGGCGCGCCGCAAATCGCCCGCCGAACCAGGCCGCGAAGATGTACACCGCGCCGTGCAGCGCGGCAACCCACAGGTTCCCGCGGTCGCCGAACCCATGGCGATCGCGCAGGTAGAAGAACAGATAGGTGAAGTAGTAGTAGGACGCGACCGTGTTCACGGCGGTCAGCGCGAACGCGGCGTCCTTCAGTCGGCGTGTGGACATATGACGCCCGGCGCCGCGTCGCCGCGGCCGGCTCGTTCAGCTTACGTCGCCGCGACCGGCCGGTGGCCTCGCGACGCCGGGCTGTCATAGTCTCTTCGCATGGCTGAACCGCAGAAGCTTGCCTGGATCGGCACCGGCGTGATGGGCGCCTCGATGTGCGGTCACCTCCTCGACGCCGGTCATCAGGTCGTGATCTACACGCGAACGAAGGCCAGGGCCGAGCCACTGCTCGCGCGCGGCGCCGAGTGGGCCGACTCGCCCGCACAGGCGGCCGCCCGGGCCGACGTCGTCTTCACCATGGTCGGCATGCCGTCCGACGTCCGCGAGGTCTACCTCGGCGACGACGGCATCCTGGCGGGAGCCAGGCCGGGAACGATCGCGGTCGACATGACGTCGACGTCGCCCTCTCTGGCGGTCGAAATCTACGAACGGGCGCGCGAGCGCGGCATTGCCACGATCGATGCCCCGGTGTCGGGCGGCGACGTCGGCGCACGCAACGCGACGCTGTCAATCATGGTCGGCGGCGATGCCGACACGATCGCCCGCGTGCAGCCGCTGCTCGAGCGGATGGGCAGGACGATCATTCACCAGGGCCCGGCGGGCGCCGGGCAGCACACGAAGCTATGTAATCAGATCGTCATCGCCGGCACGATGGTCGGCGTCTGCGAGTCGCTCCTCTACGGTCGCCGCGCGGGTCTCGACCTGCGGACCATGCTGCAGTCGATCAGTGGAGGCGCCGCGGCATGCTGGACGCTCTCGAACCTCGCGCCGCGCGTGCTCGACGGCAACTTCGATCCCGGCTTCTTCATCGATCACTTCGTGAAGGACATGGGCATCGCGCTCGAGGAGTGCCGGCGGATGAATCTGAAGCTGCCGGGCCTGACGCTCGTCCACAGTCTGTACCAGCGGGCGCAGCAGCTCGGCCACGGCCGCAAGGGCACGCACGCGCTGTTCCTGGCGCTCGACGAGATGAACCGGGAAACGGCCGGCTAGTCGGCGACCGGCACGATCATCAGGTCGTCGGGGTCGGCCCACGACAGGAGTACCCTGTCGCTCCGCGTGACGATGAGGAACGGTCGGTCCGAGTTCGGCCCCGAGGTTGCGACGGTGCGGGGCGACGACCACGTGTCGCCGCGGTCGTCCGACGACATGACGAGCACGGCCGTCGTGCCGTCGTCGCGCCATTCCTTCCAGCCGAGCCAGAGCCGGCCGCCGGCCACCGCCAGCGTCGGGTGCCCGGCCAGCGCGCCGCTGCCGATCCGCAGCGGCGCCGTCGTCGTCCGCCCGCGATCGTCCGAGTAGGCGTAGAAGACGGCAGGGCCGGTCGGCTCGGCGCCGGTGAACCACGCGAAGTGATACCGGCCGTCCGGCTCGACCGCCAGCGCGGGACCGTGGTGCGGGCAGGCGTCGATCTGCCAGTTGTCGCTGCCGATCCGGACCGCCTCACCGGCGTCATCGCTCAGGCGTATCGCCACGTGATCGCGGATCCCGCCGGGAAGCACGTGCCGCCAGAAGAGGACCGGCGTCGAATCGGTCTCGAACGCCATCGCAATGCGGCAGCATTCACAGCTGTGATCCTGGACCTTCCGGTTCGGGCCGAACGTGGCCCCGGCGTCACGGCTGACTGCCACATAGACCGCCGCTCCCGCGTAGGACTCGCCGGCCGCGGTGGCGCGCTCGAGATCGCGCTTGTCGATCCATGCCAGCACCACGGTCCCGTCGGGCGCCACGCCGAGCGAATCGAACCGGTGCCCGATGGGCAGCCCGTCGTCGTTGATGGTGACCGGCTCGCTGAACGTGCGCCCGCCGTCGGTCGAACGTGCAAAGCGGATGTCGCCCGTGTACAGCGCCTGGCCCCGACGCGTCCACGACACGAGCACTTCCCCGCCGGGCCCGATGGCCACCTTCGGCCTCGCCTCGCCGTTGGCGTCGATTGCCTCACCCGCCGCGACAGTCACCGGCTCCGAGTAGGTCCGCCCGCCGTCACGCGAGGTGAACAGCTCGACCCGGTCGTCGACCGCTTCGACCGCGTACAGCACGTCGTCGCCATCGAACGCGGTGGTGACGATGCGCGTGGTGGCTGCGGCATGGTGGGCGTGGTGCCCGGGATCGCCCGGTCGCGCCACACCCGGCGGCATGGCCGATTTCATGTAGAAGAGCCAGGCGAAGAGGCCGATGGCGATCGCCACGAGCCAGGCGGCAGTGCGGGCACTGATGACCACGAAGCCATTGTAGTGACGCCCCGCGCCGGTCCGGTGCGACAAACTGCCGCAGGTCGAACGACTCGTCGGGCGGGCGCCCGGCGGAAAAACCGCCCGCGGATACCACCATGGAGTTCACCTTTGTTGCACCGACCTGTCGCTTGGCCTACATTGGATCGAACATCGATCTGCAGCGTCGTCGCCCGGGACACGGTCATCGAGTCGGGTGGGCGACCAGAGTGAGCGGTCCGCCAGAGAGCCACCTCCGCTTCGGCCAGGTCTTCTCAGAGAGTCGCTCGACGGAGATCAAACAGCGTGGTTTCGAACCTGGTCTCGATAGACATCCGCTTCGGCAGCACGACGGTGCCGGTCCTGCTCGGCACCGGCCCGGCCTTCAGCCGCGAGGCCGACGACGCCATTCGCGCACTCGGCCCCGATCGCGTGCTGCTCGTCGTCGACTCACGCGTCGCCACGCTGTTCCCTGAGGACGTCGAACGTTTTTCGCGGCTGGGCACCGAGCCCGGTGTGGTGTTCGTGGCGCCGGAGGGGGAATCGTGTAAGACCTTTCCCGTCCTCGGCGAGCTGGCCAACGCGTTCCTGTCGGGCGGCGCCACGAAGCGCTCGCTCGTGATCGCCTTCGGCGGCGGCGCCGTGATGAACCTGGGCGGCCTCGCCGCCGCGCTCATCTACCGCGGGCTGCCGCTCTGTTACGTGCCGACCACGCTGATGGCACAGAACGACGTCGTCCCCTCGCAGAAGACGGCGATCAACCTGTGTAACAGGAAGAACAACTTCGGCACCTTCCACCCCGCCCGCCTCAACGTCGTCGACACCCGCTACCTGCACACCCTGCCTCCCGCCGAGCGCCGCTCGGGCATGGGAGAGCTCGTCAAGAACGCCCTGATCCTCGGCGGGCGCGACTTCGAGATTGCCGAGCGCATGCTCGACGCCGAAGCCTCGGGCGCCCCGATCGACGACGGCCTCTACGCGGAGATGGTCGAAGCGGGCATCCGCGCCAAGCTGCCCTCGCTCGCCATCGACGAGCACGAGGCGACGGCGGGCATGATCTTCGAGTACGGCCACACGATCGGCCACGCACTCGAGCTGTCGTACCCGATCGGGACGCTGCCGCACGGCCTGGCGATCGCCTGGGGCATGATGGGCTGCGCGTACGTGTCGATGCGCCTCGGCCTGATGAGCCAGGCCGAGCAGGAGCGGCACGACGGGCTCATCCGCAAGCTGATCCCGGAAACGCTGCCCGAGCCGAAGCCCGCCATCGACGACGTGATCTTCCGCGTGATGCGCGACAGCAAGCGCGGCCGTGCCGGCGAATCGGCCGAAGAGTGCGCCTGCGTCCTGCTCTCGGCCGTCGGCCGCCCGATCGAGACCGAATCGATGCTCTCGAAGTTCCCGGTCTCGCTCGTGGTCGAGTGGCTGCGGCTGCAGGGCCTGCGCGGCTGAAACGGCTTCGCCCGGGACCCGCCGGTCAACCGGCGGCGAGCCCGTGGCCGCCGACGGGCTCCGTCTCGAACCGCTCCCCGAACCCCGCGATCAGCGCCTTGCCACGCTCGATTGCCGCCCTCACGGCCGGCAGGCTGAGCGATGCGCGGTGGCTCTCGCGGTCATCCCACACTTCGGTCACCCAGATCCCATCCGGATCGGCCGCGTCGCGCGCCACGACGTAGCTTCGGCAGCCGGGCATGGCGGCAGAGCCTTCCAGCAGAATCGCGATCAGCGCCTCGCGCTGTCCTGGAGCCGCCTTGATCTTCCCGATGAGTCCGTACACGTGGAGCCCTCCCTCATGAGTCGCCATTCGCGCGCAGCCGCGCCACCACCGGATGATGATCGGAACCGAACCGATCGTCGAGCACGACGACCCGGGCTCCCCATTCGTCGGGCAGCCGGGTGAACACGTAGTCGAGCACCCAGCCGAACCGGAACGTCGCCCCGACCGTGACGTCGCTGTCGGGAAAGGCCTGCCGCAGCACCCGCACGGCGGGCTCGCGCGTCCCGCCGGCCCAGGTGTTCAGATCAACGCCGAGGACGGTCGGCAGATCGCCATCGAGCGCGGCGCGGAGGTGTGCCGCCTGCCGCTCGCGCAGTCCACTCGAAAACAGCCAGAGTGCCCGAGGTCCGGCGGTGGCATCGAGGTGTGCGCTGACCACCCGCACGCGCCACGCCCGTCCGGCCTCGTCGACGCCAGTGATCGTCGCCGCGGCGGCCACGCGACGCTGTCGCCCGTACGGCAGCTCGATGGCCGCTGGATCCGACAGGGGCAGCGTCGAGAGAATCGCGTTGCCGCGGTCTTCGGCAGGCAGCCTCGGATCGCCGCCGTTCCGCATGGACGGTACGTAGAAGACGTGCAGACCCGCCGCCCGCGCGGCGGCCAGCACGTCGACCCGCTCGCCACGCAGCGGCCGCGGCGCGATACGTGCCGGCACCTCCACACCCTCCGGCAGCCGGTCGGGCACATCGTCGCCGGATCGGAACGCTTCCTGGACGAGCAGCACGAAATGTCGGACCGGCTCCCCCCGGGTGAACGCGCCGGCCCGAAGTGCGGCAATCAGCCCGACGAGATCACCTCCGCCCACACGCACGTTCCAGCTCACGATGACCACGTCGGTCGGCCGGACCGGCGCGGAAAACGGGTCGGCACCATCGAAGGCGGCGACGACGGCCGGCCCGACCGTCGCGCACGCAGCGGCGTGCGCCGCGACGCTCGCGTCGTCGGCCTGGTGCCACGCGAACGCCGGTTGGAGCGCGCGCGCTCCAGGAGTGTCGTTGACGAGAGTCCGGCACGGAGCGGTCGCAGGCACCGTATGCGCGACCGGCGGCCGGGTCGCGGTACAGCCGGCGACCACCCCAAGGGCAGCGAGTGGGACGAACAGGCGCCGGACAGCGAACGTGCAGGCAGACCGGGAAAACACGGGTAGATCTCGAATCTACCAGATGGTTTCCTGTCGGGCCGCGCCGCGCGCGTGGACCCGCTCGCGGCGCTTCGGCACGAGCAACGCGCTCGTCACAGCGCGGCCGTGACGATCGCCGTCAGCTCCTCCTCGTTGAGAACGATGGGATTGCCCTTCATGCTGCTCGCGCGCATGGCGGCCGACACGATGCGTCCGGTGTCGGAAGCGCGGACGCCGAGCGCCCTGAGCGGTGAGGCACCGAGTGCGCGGCAGAGCTGCCTGATCCACTCGACGCCATCGTCGGCCGTCGCCTCAGGGCGGCCGGTGACGAGCCGGGCGACGTGATCGAACCGCGCCAGCGCGTCGGCTGCGCCGCGCCGGCGCAGTGCGTCGACGTTGGCGGCCATCACGTGCGGCAGCAGGGCCGCGCAGATCGCGCCGTGCGCCGCGCCCGTCATGCCGCCGATCGGTCCGGCGAATCCGTGCACGGCGCCAAGTCCGCCGTTGGCCAGCACCATGCCGCTCCAGAGCGCCGCAATCGCCATGTCCTCCCGTGCGTCGAGGTCACGACCGTCCCGCACGACGCGCGGCAGCGCCGCTGCCGCGCGCGGGATGCCCGCCGCGGCGAGCGCGTCGGTCATCGGCGTGGCGCGCGCCGACACGTACCCCTCGATCAGCTGCGTGAGCGCGTCGAGCCCGGTCGACGCGCTCACGTCGGGCGGCACGTCGACGGTCAGCTCAGGGTCGACAATGGCGACGCGCGGCAGCATGTGCACGCTGCGGAGGCTGGCCTTCACGCCGTGCTCGCGCGAGCCGAGCACGGCGTTGCGGGTGACCTCGCTGCCGGTGCCGGCCGTCGTCGGCACGGCGACAACGGGCAGTGCGGGACGGTTGAGTGGCCGTCCCGCGCCGATGACTTCCAGATAGTCGAGCAGGTCGCCGCCGTTGGCCGCGAGCGCGGCCACGGCCTTCGCCGTGTCGATCACGCTGCCGCCGCCGACGGCGACGACGACGTCCGCGCCGGCGTCGGCAAGTGCGGCAGCACCGCGAGTGATGTCTTCGAGGCAGGGCTCGCCCGCCGTGGGCCAGATCGCGACCGGAAGTCGCGCCGCGTCGAGCGACGCCCGCACGGGCTCCGCACGGGCGGGCGTGCGTCCGGTGACGAGGAATACGCGGCTGCCGCAGGCGGCCGCCGCGGCGCCCGCCTCGCGGGCGGCGCCCCGGCCGACGATGATCCGGGCGGCGGTGGCGAACTCGAACACGTCAGCAGCCTCCCGATGCGCGCCCGCCGGCCGGGGCGCGGCCCGGCCGGCGGCCTACCACTCGCTGTCCGGCGGATCGACGCTCGCGGCGCGGATGGCGTGCCGCGGCTCGGCCATCATGTCGGTCACCGTGTCGCGCCAGCGCAGGTAGTGCGGTGTCTGACGGTGCGCCTCGATGGCGGCCTCGTCGCGGAAGGCCTCGATGATGACGAACCGCGTGGGGTCGTCCTGCTGCTGGGTGAGCGCAAACTGCGCGACGCCCGGCTCGAGGCGGCTGTTGCGGGTGTTGTCGAGCGTGGCGGCCTTGAACGCCTCGACGGCGTCGGGCTTCACGCGGATGTGGACGAGCTGGATGATCACGGATGACCTCGCGAACCGGCGCATCGGGGCCGGGCATGCGTGCCCGGCCCCGCGTCCGTTGTCGGGGCGCCCCGCGCGCCGATCACGCGATGGTGACGCTCGAGTCCAGGTAGACGTCCTGGATCGCGTGCAGCAGCGCCGCGCCTTCCTTCATCGGCCGCTGGAACGCCTTGCGGCCCGAGATGAGGCCCATGCCGCCGGCGCGCTTGTTGATGACGGCCGTACGCACCGCTTCGGCCAGATCGCCCGCACCCGACGAGGCGCCGCCGCTGTTGATCAGGCCGGCGCGGCCCATGTAGCAGTTGAGCACCTGGTAGCGCGTCAGGTCGATCGGGTTGTCCGACGCGAGCTCCGTGTAGATCTTGTCGCTCGTCTTGCCGTACGGATTCTCCTTCGAGCTGAGCGCGAGGTACCCGCCGTTGTTCTCGGGCAGCTTCTGCTTGATGATGTCGGCCTCGATCGTCACGCCGAGGTGATTGGCCTGACCGGTCAGGTCGGCGGCGACGTGGTAGTCCTTGTCCTTGGTCTTGAACGCGCTGTTGCGCGTGTAGCACCAGAGGATGGTGGCCATGCCGAGCTCGTGGGCCCGGTGGAAGGCCTTCGCGACCTCGACGATCTGCCGGTTCGACTCGGCTGAACCGAAGTAGATCGTGGCGCCGACGGCCACCGCGCCCATGTTCCACGCTTCCTCGATCTCCCCGAACATGATCTGGTCGTACTTGTTCGGGTAGGTCAGGAACTCGTTGTGGTTGATCTTCACCACGAACGGGATCTTGTGGGCGTACTTGCGGGCCACCGCCCCGAGCACCCCGAAGGTCGACGCCACGGCGTTGCACCCGCCCTCGATCGCGAGCTTCACGATGTTCTCGGGATCGAAGTACTCCGGGTTCGGCGCGAACGAGGCACCAGCCGAGTGCTCGATCCCCTGATCGACCGGCAGGATCGAGAGGTAACCCGTGTTGGCGAGCCGGCCGTGACTGAACAGCTGCTGCAGGCTGCGCAGCACGGGCGTCGGCCGATCGGACAGGGCGAAGATGCGGTCGACGAAGTCGGGGCCGGGCAGGTGGAGCGAGCTCGCGGGCACCTTCGCGGTGTACGTGAGCAGATCGGCGTCTTTACCAAGCAGTTCAGCGATACGGGTGCTCATAACGTCTCCATGATGCAACCGGGCAAAGTTATCACTCCCGGCCGGCCGGGGGCCAGCCGGTGTCCCGGACGGGCGCACACCCACGGGGAGTAACCACGCGATTTTGCCGCACCCGATCGCACGATCAGCGCCGTGAAAGTGATACTTTGAGGCCGCTCAATCAGTTGTTCGCCCGGCGGCTTCCACCCCGGCGGGTGGCGGACGGCCAGCGTCCGCAAGGAGACGAGTACGTCATGGCATCGAAACGATCAACCGTCCTGATCGCCGCCGTGAGTGCGGCGAGCCTCGTGACCGCCTTTACCGCGGGCCTCGAGGGACAGGCGCCGGCGGCACAGCCCCCGGCCGCCGCACAGAGCCCGCTGCCGACCGGCCGGGGTGGCGCGCCACTCTACGACAGCGCTCTCGATTTCTCGCTGACCGACCAGTGCGGCGGCCGCAGCCCCAAACCGATGGAGGCCTGCGAGAACGACGTCAACCGCATGGTTGCCGCCCTGCCGGACACCGCCCCGGCCACACCGAAGCAGCCGCGGCGGATCCTGGTGCTCGGCACGTCGCGCGGCTTCCAGCACTCGTCGATTCCGCTTGCCGCGAAGATGGTCGAGGAGATGGGCAAGAAGACCGGCGCATGGACGACCGACGTCACCTATCACGCCGGCGCCATCAACGCGGAGACGCTCAAGCACTACGACGCGATCTTCCTGTCGAGCACGACCGGCACGTTCCTCGACGAGCCCAATCCGTTCAATGATCCGGCCATCGAGGCCGTGACGCAGGCGCGCCGCAAGGCGCTGCTCGACTTCGTCCGGAGCGGCAAGGGCCTGGTGGGCATCCACGCGGCCACCGACTCGTACCACGGCTACCCGGCCGGCGTCGCGCGCGGCGGCGGTGCCGGTGGCGGCCGCGGCACGACGCCGCCTCCGCCCTGCACGAGCAGCCAGGAGCTCGGCGCCCGCGCCGGCGGCGAGCCGCTGTGGCCCGAGTTCAACCGGATGATCGGCGGCTACTTCAAGTTCCACTGGAACTATCCGACGCCCATCACGGTGAAGATCGACGACCCCGACAACCCGATCAACGCGCCGTTCAAGGGGCAGCCGTTCAACACGATCGACGAGGTCTACACGTTCGCGTGGGATTCGTTCTCGCGGGACAACGTGCGCGTGCTCACCAGCGTCGACTACTCGACGATGTCGCCGTGCGACAAGGGCCTTGAGAGCAACATGCGGCCGGACAACGACTACGCGCTCAGCTGGGTGCGGCGCGAGGGCCAGGGCCGGGTCTACGTGAACGTCCTCGGCCACCACGAGTCGATTTACTACAACAACCCGCCGCTGCTTGCGCACATCCTGGCCGGTATCCAGTACGCGCTCGGCGACCTCGAGGCGCCCGACGCGCCGGTGCCGCTCAAGCGCTGACGCAGGAGGCCGCATGTCGTCGCGACGCGAGTTCCTGTCCCGCTCCGCACTGGCGCTGTCGGCCGCGCTGCTCGGCCGCTCCGTCCGGCTCGAGGCGCTTCAGGGCGGCGGCCCGTCGGCCCCGGTCACGCCGGTCTTCACGCCGATCCGGCGCAACGTCGGGTTCTTCACCGGCCGCGGCGGCACGATCGGCTACCTGGCGACGAACGAGGGCGTCGCCGTTGTCGACAGCCAGTTCCCCGACACGGCGGCGCTCTGCCTCGAAGGCCTCCGCGAACGCTCCGGCGGCCGGCACGTGGATGTGCTGATCAACACGCACCACCACGGCGATCACACGGGCGGCAACATCGCCTTCCGGGAGGCCACGCGACGCGTGGTCGCCCACGTGACCGCCGCCGCCCACATGAAGGCGCCGCCGGGACGCCCGGCGCCCGAGGGAGAGAACTACTACCCGACGGAGTTCTTCATGGACCGGTGGGCGACCGCGGTGGCCGACGAAGTCATCCGGGCGGCCCACTACGGCCGCGCGCACACGAGCGGCGACATCGTCGTCCTGTTCGAGCGCGCCAACGTCGTCCACATGGGCGACCTGGTGTTCAACCGGCGCCACCCGGTGGTCGATCGACCGGCGGGTGCCTCGCTCGCGGGCTGGATCGAGGTGCTCGAACGTGTCACGGCCACCTACGACGCCGACACGGTCTACATCTTCGGCCACGCAGGCGAAAAGCATCCCGTCACCGGGTCGCGCGACGACCTTGGGGTGATGCGCGACTACCTGACGGCCCTGCTCGAGCACGTGCGCGCCGCACAGAAGGCCGGCCGGTCGCGCGAGGAGGCGCTCGCGGTGACGAGCCCGCTCGCCGGCTTCCCGGATCACGGGCCGCTCAACCCGACGATCCTGGGAGCCGCCTGGGACGAGCTCGCCGCCGGCTAACCCGACACATGCAGACGGGTGGGTCCCGCCGTGGGGCCCCGCCCGTCCGCCCGCCATCCACCGACCGGTTTTTTCTTCTCGCTCTGGCGCGCAGGTCGATCTACCATCCGGCCTTCACCCCCGGATGGAGGCACGCGTGCCGGCTCCCGCCAGCTCCGCCCTTCGCGTCCTGATCCTGCTGGCTGCCACGGCCGGGGCGCTCGCCGGCGCCCAGCCACCGGTGCGTCCGGCGCCGGGACACTTCCACGGCCATGGCGACGTCGGCCGTCCCGCGACCCGCGGCGATGCGCGATACAACGGTGTCACAGAGGAATACACGCTCACCGCCGGCGGGACGAACGTCTGGGACCGTCGCGACGAGTTTCACTTCGTCTGGCGCCGGCTCACGGGCGACTTCATCCTCCACACCCGCGTGGCATTCCACGGCGACGGGGCCGATCCACACCGCAAGGCCGGCTGGATGATCCGCCGGTCGCTCAACGACGATGCCCCGTACGTCGACGCGGTGGTGCACGGCGACGGCCTGACGTCACTGCAGTTCCGCCGAACGGCCGGCGGGATCACCGAGGAGATCCGATCTGCCGTCGAAGGCGCCGACGTCCTGCAGCTCGAGCGGCGCGGCGACACCTACGTGATGTCGGCGGCCCGGTTCGGCGACACGTTCACGACGACCACGCTCGACGCGCTCGACCTCGGCGACGAGGTGTACGTCGGCCTGTTCCTCTGCGCCCATCATCCCGAAGCGCGTGAACGCGCCTCGTTCACCAACGTGCGGATCACGCGCCCGGCGCCCGAAGACTTCCGGCCGTACCGCGATTACCTCGGCAGCCGGCTCGAAATCCTCGACGTCGAATCGGGCCGTCGTCAGGTCGTGTTCGAGTCGCTCGATCAGCCGCTCGAAGCGCCCAACTGGACGGTCGATGGGCGGGCGCTCATCTTCAATACGAGCGGTCGCACCGAGGCCCGCGGCCGGCTGCATCGCTTCGACCTGCTCACCCGTCAGGCCGCCGTCATCGACACGGGGCCGAATATCCGCAACAACAACGACCACGTCCTGTCGTTCGACGGGACGATGCTCGGCATCAGCGACCAGAGCCTGCAGGGTGTCGGTTCGACCATCTACACCGTGCCGGTCACCGGCGGTACACCCACGCGAATCACCACGCTGGCGCCGTCGTACCTGCACGGCTGGTCGCCCGACGGGCGCTATCTCGTCTACACGGGCGGCCGCGACGGTGAATTCGACATCTTCCGGATTCCGGCCGACGGCAGCGGTCCCGAAGAGAACCTGACGCGCCACCCCGGTCTCGACGACGGCCCCGAGTACACGCCCGACGGCCGCTACATCTACTTCAATTCGATGCGCGGCGGCAGGATGCAGATCTGGCGCATGGGCCCGAACGGCGAACGGCCCGAGCAGATCACCGACGACGAGTACAACAACTGGTTCCCGCACGTCGCGCCGGACGGCCGATCGCTCGTCTACATCGCCTTTCCGCCCGATATCGATCCCGCCGATCACCCGTACTACAAGCACGTGTATCTGCGGCACATGCCGATCGACGGAGGGCCGGCGCGCGTCATCGCCTACGTCTACGGTGGCCAGGGCACCATCAACGTGCCGTCGTGGGCACCGGATGGCCGGTCGCTGGCCTTCGTCAGCAACACCGGCGCCCTCGACTGATTCGTTCGTTCGGGGGCCCGGCTTTCACCCGGGGAGGACGCCATGTCCGTACGGCCGCGCGTCGTCGTTGTTCTGTCGATCGGCATCGTGGTTCAGCTGGGCGCATGTCGGCGCGCGTCCGTCGAGTCGGATGCCGATCTGGTCGCCCGGGCCGGTGCCCCGCTGTTCGAAGGCATGGGCGACTACCATCGGCCGATCACCACGAACGATGCAGGCGCCCAGCGCTACTTCGATCAGGGCATGGTGCTCGCCTTCGGCTTCAACCATGCCGAAGCGATCCGGTCGTTCCGCGCGGCCCAGCGCCTCGATCCCGACTGCGCCATGTGCTTCTGGGGCGAGGCGCTCGCCACCGGCCCGAACATCAACGTCACGAGCGGAGGCAGGGCGATCATGTCGCCGGAAAGCCGCGTGGCGGCGCACGCGGCTGCGCAGAAAGCGCTGTCGCTCGCCGACCGCGTCGCGCCGGTCGAGCGCGCCCTGATCGAGGCGCAGGCCGTCCGCTACGACGGCAGCGAAACGTCGGACCGCGATCCACTCGACCGGGCCTATGCCGAAGCGATGCGCTCGGTCGTCCAGCGGTTCCCCGACGATGACGACGCGGCTGCCATGTATGCGGAAGCGTGGATGAACACCATGCCGTGGAACTACTGGTCCGATGACGGGCAGCCGCGGCCGGAAACCGTCGAGGTGATCGACGCGCTCGAGCGCATCATCGCGCGCTCGCCGCGGCACCCGCTCGCCCTGCATCTCTACATCCATGCCGTCGAGGCGTCGTCGGATCCCGGCCGCGCCGAGGCCGCGGCCGACACGCTGCTGACGCTCGTGCCCGGCTCGGGTCACCTGGTCCACATGCCCGCGCACACCTACTGGCGGGTCGGTCGCTATCACGACGCGGCCGAAGCGAACGTCCGGGCGGCCGCCGTCGACGAGCAGTACATCGCGCAGTGCAACGCACAGGGCTTCTACCCCGCGCTCTACTACCCGCACAACATTCACTTCCTGTGGGCCGCTTCGAGCATGGAAGGGCGGAGCGCCGTGGCCATCGACGCGGCCCGCAGGGTGGCGGCAAACGTGCGCATCGAGCAGATGCGCGAGTTTCCGACCGTCGAGTTCTTCAGGACGATTCCGCTGCTGGCGCTCACGCAGTTCGGGCGATGGGACGAGATTCTGGCCGAACCGATGCCCGACGCGTCGCTGCGCTATGCGACGGCCATCGCCCGCTACGCGCGCGGCGTGGCGCTCGCGCGCAAAGGCGACCTTGCCGCGGCGCGCCGCGAGCGGGACCAGCTGGTTCCTCTGCGCGACACGACTGAAATCCTCTTCCTCGACACGAACGACTACCCCGCGGTGACGCTGCTCCAGATCGCCGACGCGCTGCTGGAAGGCGAGCTCGCGATGGCCGCCGGCTCGGTCGACGCTGCCGTGGGCCACTTCGAGCGCGCCGTCGCGCTGCAGGACGGCCTGCCCTACATGGAACCGCCCTTCTGGTACTACCCGACCCGCCAGTCGCTGGGCGCGGCACTGCTCGCAGCCGGCCGCGCCGGCGAGGCCGAGGCCGTCTACCGCCGCGATCTCGAGGACTATCCGCACAACGGGTGGTCGATGTTCGGACTGGCCGAAAGCCTCGCCGCACAGGGTCGGACGGACGAAGCCGCCGAGGTGCGCGAGATGTTCACGCACGTCTGGGCCCGGGCCGACGTGGAACTGACCGGTTCCCGCTTCTGATCGGGGGGCTCCGGGGCAGGAGAACGCCGGGGCATGTGCGGCTGGCGGCTCCGGCTGCCGGGCTTTTCTGCCCCTGGCGACCTGTCGGCTGGCCCCGCCCCCCGGTTCTCCGCAATAATGATGGGCGGCCCCTCTATGAGCAGTCTCCCCC
>QGVF01000126.1 GCA_003242705.1 Acidobacteriota bacterium | reverse complement strand
TCATGTTTTTTTTTTCAAACAAGAAGCCGGCATACGAGCTCCGCCTTATTCTCGTGGGCTCGGAGATTTTTAAAAGAGACAGGTTCGCAACACCCACCGCCTCGGCGCGCTCACCGACCAGGCCGTCACCGAGGTTGCGGAAGAGATAGTTGCGCCCGCCATTCTCGGCATACTCGAAGCTCTCCGGCATGATCCGGGTCGTTTCGAGGTTCCACAGGTCGACCGACTCCGACCAGTAGCCGCCGAGGAACAGGTCGAGCCAGCCGTCGCGGTCGAAGTCGAACCAGATGGCCGCGTTCGAGTTCACCCACGCCGGCAGGCCTACGCGGTCGGTCACCCGCTCGAAGCGCACGCCGCCGTCGTTGCGGAACAGCTCGGGGCGTCCGTACTTGTAGAGGAACAGGTCCTCGTACCCGTCGTTGTCGTAGTCGCCCCAGACGGCCCCGGTCGACACGCCGGTGCCGGGCCGATTGACGTCGGCGACCCCCATCGCGGCCGCCACCTCGGTGAACGTCCCGTCACCGTTGTTGCGGTAGAGCGCGTTCAGGCTGCCCTCGCCGCTGTTCGTGACGTAGAAGTCGAGCCAGCCGTCGCGATCGAAGTCGGCCACGGCCACCGCAGCGCCCATCGAGGCGATCTGCGGCATGATGTGCTCGAGCTTCGCGTCGAACGTCGGCGCCTGGTGCACGAATCGCACGCCGCGCGCCGCCGACACCTCCTCGAACCGGAAGCCGCGACGCAGATCGCCCGACTCGGCGGCCGCTGCCGCACGGCGGCTCTCGACGATGCTCCGGTTGATGACGACGACGCCCACGAGCATCGCGACGAGGAGCGTCGTCCAGATCAGGTGAAGAGTACGGCTCATGTGATTCGGTCGCCGGACGCGTCAGCGCGAAGCGGCCCGCCGGCTCAGCCCGTCGACGAACGCCCGCGGCACCACGTAGCGCGTGTGATACGTGCGCCAGTCGTCGGGATGGCGCTGGTAGACGGGATCGGCCTCGAGCGACAGTCGATCGTCGGCCGCCGTGTAGCCGGTCCCGTGTGCCGGCAGCGGCAGCACGGTCTTCGAATAGTCGGTGTTGAAGTCGCCGTCCTTGTTCCAGCCGTCGCCGATCAGCACGAAGTCGCGTGTCCAGCCGTCAGGCGGACCGGGGCGGGCCGCAAACGTCAGCGCCAGCTCGTCGCCGGCGTTCATGATGACGTAGCGATCGTCGACACCGGCGACCAGCTCACGGACGTCGCCGAACCGCGTGTAATAGCCGACGAGATCGCGCCAGCGCGGGCTCGTGCTCGCGATCCGGTCGTAGATCGGCGTTTCCGGCTCCGAGCGCGATCCGACCGTTGCCGAATAGCCGCGGTAGCGCAGTTCGGCACCTGCCGGCTCGAGCCGCTCGGTCCGGAGCACGCTGCCATCGACCCCGACGGCCGTCGCCAGCCTGTCCCAGTAGATTTCGAGGTTCGTCCGCAGCCGCACACGCCGCGGCCCCGGGAGGCCGGCACGTTCGAGCGGCTGCAGGTCGATGAGCACCGTCTTGTTCTTCCCTGCCGGGAAACCAAGGTCTGACGCCACGGTCGTCCACCGCCCCGCATCGTCGAGGACGTCGAGCGCGAGGCTCTGCGGCCGCACGCGGCCCCCCTGGCCGATGGCGACGTTGATGCTGCTGTCGGTCGGGTACACCCAGCCCTGGCCGACGATCCACCAGCGCGCCGCACCAGCCGGGCGCGCCGGCACGTCGAACTCCACCCAGTGCTCTTCGGCAATGCCCTGATAGGGCCCGCGCGCGAACGTCGCGAGGTACCGGCCGTCGAGGCTCTCGATCATCGGCGTGACGATCCGGCCGCGATGGTCGCGCGCGTCGGCCACCGTCGTCACG
This sequence comes from Acidobacteriota bacterium, assembly GCA_003242705.1. Taxonomy (GTDB): domain Bacteria; phylum Acidobacteriota; class Vicinamibacteria; order Vicinamibacterales; family SCN-69-37; genus SCN-69-37. Next base: position 8,509 of record QGVF01000126.1, on the reverse strand, counting down.
TCGCGGACCGCGTGGACCTCGAGCGCCGGCGGCGCTGCCGGGACGAAGCGCTCGTCGACGAATACCTCGACGTCGGCCGGATGGTCGACGACCATGAGCGCCACGTGATCGATGTAGTGCGTCTCCCACAGCTCGGCCGTGATCCGCACGTCGTACACGCCGTTGCGCGGCGCGAGCTGATCGCCGCCGATCCGGATCCAGTCCTCCGTCTGCGTCACCCCGGCCGTGTCGGCCGCGTTGATCCGCAGACCGAGCGGCGATCGCCACAGAAAGTCGGTGATGAACTGCAGGCCCTGCCCGTTGTCGGCAAACACCCAGGGGCAGGAGCCCTTGAGCCGCTGCTCGGCCGTGATCGCCGCATCGACCTGCGGATCGAATTCGGCCTGCGGCACGCCGTTCGGCCACACGATGCGCGTGACGTCGACCGCCCTGCGCGTGCCGAGCCCCACGTGAACCACCGGCCCGGTCACCACCTGCGTCTGCACGAGCAGACCCGATCGCACCTCGACCGTAGCACCGATGCCGAACGAGTTGATTCGCTGATCGCCGGCGGCCGTCTGCGCCCGCGGCCGGACCACCTGATAGTGGTAGTCGCGGGTGGCCTGGCCCGTAATCCGCGCGGGCACACCGTCGGCCAGCCCGTACAGATCGAGCACCCCGTCGTCGTCGAGATCGACGACGCCCGCCAGCCCGACGTCGACAGGCGCGTCGAGCCGAACCGGCGTGCCGTCGTGGTCGGTCAGCCACACCGCCGCGGTCGTCGGCGTTGACGCCACCAGATCAAGCGCGCCGTTGTTGTCGAGATCGGCGACGAACAGCCGCACCGCCCCTGCGTCGCCGTCCGGCCAGTTCGTCCACTCGCGCGTGGTCCAGCTGTCGTGCCGCCACGTCGAGAGCTCGATCGAACCGCCCGCCCGGTACGTCACGAGGTCGAGCGCGCCGTCGGCATAGGCATCGGCGAGCGCCAGTGCCGCGACGCCCGCGAGCGGCGGCCCATCCTCCCGCGCGAACGCGCCCGCCTGCTGATTGACGAACAGGTGCAGCGCGCCCGAACCGTCGAGCAGCACGGCGTCGGGATCGCCGTCGCGATCGATGTCGCCCCAGACGAACGCGCGCACGTCGCTCACGCCCGCGAACGGCTCGAGCAGATCCCACTGCCCGTTGCCGTCGTTGCGGAGCACGACGGGTGGCCCGTTCGGCCGGGCCGCAATCAGGTCGATGTCGCCGTCCATCTCGACATCGGCGGCCCACAGGCCGGTCACCGGACCAGGCGCTCCGGCGCGCGCCGTTGCCCAGGGCGTCGCATCGGCAAACGTGCCGTCCTCCATCTGCACGTACAGGAAGACGCCTCCGGGCCCGCCGGCGGCCAGATCGAGGCGGAAGTCGTGGTTCCAGTCAACGGCGATCAGACTGACGCCGGCCGCGGCAGCACCGCTGCCGGCCGGAAACGGCAGGGTCGGCATCGTGCTGTTGATGCGTCGGATCTCGCGGCCGTCGGTGCCGAACAGCGCCGGCGGCGCCACGCCGTCGAGCGAAACGGCCGTGAGCGCCAGCAGCGGCTCGGGCGCCCCGCCGACCACGTCGGTGACGTACGTCAGATCGCGGTCGGCGGCATCGGGTGTGCTGCGCGCCGGTGCGAGCCGGACGAACTCGACGAACGGGTCGGCAATGAGCTCGACCGACGCCGTCACACGCTGGCGATCGTCGAGAAACGCGGGCTCGCGGGCGAGGACATTGCGCAGAAACGCCAGCTCGATCGCCGCATCGGACCCGATCGGCCCTTCCGCCATCTGCCGGACGACGGCGAACTGCGCGGCAACTTCGTCGGGCCAGGTGGCGGCAGCCGGCGCGAGGCGATCGATCGAATCGCGCAGCAGATCCGCGTCGCCGCGCTTGGCGGCAAGGCGCGCCCGCTCGACCAGCACGGCGAGATTGTCGGGCGCCAGCACCAGGATCTCCTCGAGCAGCTTCTGCGCCTCGTCGTCGGCGCCGGGCGACGCGGCGTTCTCGATCTCCTGCACCAGCGCCATCCGTGCCTGCACGTTGGAGGGATCGAGCGCGACCGCGCGGCGCAGGTGCTCGAGGCCCGCATCGAGGTTGCCGCGTGAGGTCTCGAGGCGGCTCAGCAGGAAGACGATCCGGCCGTCGTCGGGAGCGAGCTCGGCCGCGCGGGAAAGCGCCGCGGCGGCCTCGTCGAAGCTGCCGAGCCGCAGGTGCGCGAGCCCGAGGTTCGCCCACGACGCGGGCTCGCGCGGCACGAGCCCGGCAGCGGCGGAAAAGCCGTTCACCGCGCCGTCGAGCAGGCCGACCTCGAGCTCGGCAAGCGCACGGTAGAAGGCACGCGTGACCTCTTCGTACTCGCGCGATCCCGGCTGCGGCAATCCGGCAAAGCGCCCCCAGCCCAGGTACCAGACCGAAAGGGCGGCGAGCAGCCCGATGGCCAGGACGAGCCCGGTCCGGCGACCGCCACGGCTCATGTCGGCTCCCCCGTCCCGTGACCGACACCGAGCGCGTCGGCCACGCGGTTGATGTAGTTGAACCAGGCGGCGATGAGCGTGATCTGCAGGATGCCGCGATCGTCGAAGCCCGCCTCGCGCAGTCGCACGTGGTGCGCATCGGTGACGCCGGTCGCGTCGCGCGTGATCTGTTCGACGTACTCGAGCATCGCGCGGTCGCGATCGTCGATCGGCGCCGTCCGGAAGTCGCGGGCCACGGCCTCGGCGAACGGGCGATCCCCCGTCACGCGCGTCAGGAACTCCGTGTGCGAGAGCGAGCAGTAGCGGGTGCGGTTGGCCGCCGAGACGACCGTCGCAATCATTTCGTGCTGCCGTCGCGTGAGCGGCAGGTCGGGCGACATGAGCACGCCGAAGGTTGCAAAGGCGTGGTGCATCGCGTCGGGAATCAGGGAGTGCGCCGCGACGATTCCGGCGATTTCGTCGTCGATCGGCAGGACGGGCGCGTCGTACTCCGGCGGATAGAGCGCGTGCTGCGCCTCACGTGCGCGCCGGACAGCCTCGCCGCCCGCGTCGTCGGGACGAATGGTGCGGATGCGCATCAGCCGGCCACCCGGGCCGCGGGCCGCCGAACGTCTTGACGGCTGCTGCGCGGCGCGCGCGCGACGGGCAGCTCGTCGGGACACGGCACGTGAATCGCCGGACGCGCCGCACGGGACATCGGCACAGGAGGGGGAGGGAGCATCAGGGTCGCCATCGTGTTTCCGATGATGGCGGTCAGTGTACACAGCTTCTGCAGGGTAAGCCTACCGCCGAGCGGCACGCCGGACGGCGGAACGGCACGTCCATGCCCGGCCGGCGGACGTGATGTGACCGCCGCGCGGCCGGCAGGCTCACGCGGCGGCCGATCCGCTATCGCGACATCGCGGCGGCCTGCGCCTCCGCGCTGCCGGCATAGCCCTGTTCCGCGATCGTCCGACCGAGCTGCCGGTACAGCGTCGGGTCGTCGGGCTGCCACGTACCGAGCCCGTCGACGTAGCGGTTGAACATGCAGAACATCCCCGCGATGAGCACGGTGTCGTGCAGCTCGACGTCGGTCGCGCCGGCCTGGCGTGCACGCTCGACGAGATCGGGCGTCACCTTCTTGCCATCCTCGGCCACGAGCGAGGCAATGGCGAGCAGCGCCTTCATCTTCGCTGAAATCGGTGCGCCTTCGGGGTCGCGCGCCACCTGATCGATCAGCGCGAAGTCGGCCTCGGTCCCGCCGAGATGCGAGGCCGCGATGGCCGCGTGGCTGCTGTGGCAGAAATGGCAGCGGTTGAGCCACGAGACGCGCGCCGCGATCATCTCGCGCTCGGCGCGACTCAGCGTGTTCGGCCCGCGCAGCAGCACGTCGGTCAGCTCGCCCAGCGGTTTCGCGGTCTCCGGACGGAACGCCAGGGGGCCGAGGATGCCGGCCAGCCCTTCCGGAATGTTGATATAGGCCACGAGTCGTCTCCTTTCGTTCGAATCTCGAGGGTCCGGCAGCAGACGTCCGCGTGCACCCGAGGACGCAGCAGGGCGCGAAGCGGAGGGGCGCGCCCGGCGCGCACGCACCGCCGCGCCGGCAGCCGCAGCGGCCGTCGCGCCTGGTCGGCATCTGCTTCCGGAGAAAGGCAGTGTAGGAAGCCGCGATGCGCGCGGCAATAGTCCAGAAGGACTATCGGCGGAACCAGCCGTACGCGAAGAGGCCGGTCGCCACGATCACCAGTCCCGACAGCGCCTCGAGAGGACGATTCATCGCGACCAGGAGCACGACCACCGTCACCAGCGCGATGAAGGCCATTGGCGCCAGCGGGTACGCCGGCGTGGTGAAGACCGCCGGCGGTGCGCCTGCCTCGCGACGCCGGATCACGAACAGGCCGGCGGCGGCGAGCCCCAGGAAGACGAGCGCCGTGGCCACGAAGAACGAGACGATCTGGTCGAAGCGTCCGACGAGCAGGAACAGCGTGGCGAGTCCCCCGAGCAGCAGCGTCGAGGCCAGCGGCGTGCCACGGGCCGTATCGCGCCTGCCGAACACCGGAAAGAATGCGCCGTCGTGGCTCATGGCCTCGTAGAGGCGCGGCGCCACCATGATCATCGCCATCGTGCTGGCCACGACCGAGACAAGCACCGCCGCGGCCAGCAGGGCCGGTCCGGCCGGACCGGCCAGCGCCTCGCCCGCCCGTCGCGCGAAGTCGGCTGCGCTCGTCGCCTCGCGCGCCGGCACGAGATAGATGAAGGCGACGGTGGTCATCAGGTAGATGACCGTGACGGCCGCGACGCCGCCCACCAGCGCGCGCGGCACACCGCGCCGCGGGTCGTCGATCTCGGCCGCAATCCGGCTCGTTTCCCAGAAGCCGCCGAACGAAAAGAACACGCTCACCAGCCCGCCGGCGAGCGCAGGTCCGAGCGGCGGTGCCCCCGCCCGATCGGGCACCAGCGGAACGAAGTGCTCCCACGAGCCGGCGTCGGCGATCATGGCGCCCACGACAATGGCCGCCAGCGTACCCAGCTTGACCACGGTGAGGACGCCGAAGACGCGGGCGCCGAAGCGCAGGCCGAGCGCATTCAGCGCCACGAGCACCGCGATGATCCCGACGGCCACCACCGCCTCGTGCCCGGCTGCGGCGGGCCAGATCACCGGAACGTAGCCGGCGCCACCGGCCGCCAGGGCGGCCGTGACGCCCGGGTCCATCACGAACAGCGCCTGCCAGCCGTAGAGAAACGCCACGCGCGGGCCCCAGGCTTCGCGCAGGTAGACGTACACACCGCCGGCCTGCGGGTACCGCGAGGCGAGCTCGCCAAAAGTCACCGCGCCGGCCAGCACGCCGAGACCTCCCGCGATCCACAGCCCCAGCGTGAGCGCCGGCCAGGCCAGCGCTCCAATGAGCTCGGCCGGTGTCAGGAAAATGCCGACTGCGATCGTGTGGCTGACGACCAGCGCGGCCGCCGCCCAGACACCGAGACGCGGCGGTGCCGTCCGATTCACCGGGGCGGCTTCCAGGTGTAGTCCCTGTTGACGTAGCCGAGCTCGGCATTGATCCGGCCGAACTCGCGGTACATCGCCGGATCGTCGGGCTGCCACGTGCCGAGCCCGTCGACGTAGCGGTTGAACATGCAGAAGGCGGCGGCAATGAGCACCGTGTCGTGCAGCTCGACGTCGGTCGCGCCGGCCTGCCGCGCACGCTCGACGAGGTCGGGCGTCACCTTCTTACCGTCCTCCGCAACGACCGACGCGATGGTCAGCAGCGCCTTCACCTTGTCCGAAATCGGCGCGCCTTCCGGGTCGCGCGCCACCTGATCGATCAGCGCGAAGTCGGCGTCGGTCCCGCCAAGGTGCGTGGCGGCGATGGCCGCGTGACTGCTGTGGCAGAAGTGACAGCGATTGAGCCACGAGACGCGCGCCGCGATCATCTCGCGCTCGGCGCGACTCAGCGTGTGCGGGCCGCGGAGCAGTGTCTCGGCCAGCTCGCCGAGCGGCTTCGCCGTCTCGGGGCGGAAAGCCAATAGCCCGCGGATGCCGGCCACGCCATCGGGAACATCGATGTACGCCACGTCGTGTCCCTCCGTCCGTCCTAGAACGTCAGGCGCGCGCCGAGCTGCAGCGCCCGCGGCCCGCCCGACCCGAAGAAGCCGCCCGCCGTGCTGACCGGCGCGCCGAAGCGCGACGATCGCAGGTAGCCCGGATCGTCGGGATCATTCGAGTCGCGCACGAGCGCGTTGACGAACCCCGAGTAGTTCAGCGTGCCCGTGCCGAGCACGTTCTCGACGTCGAACAGGTTGAACAGCTCGACGTAGCCATCGATCTGCACCCGCCCGAGGTCGAAGCGCCGGGCCAGCCGCAGGTCGAGCGCATTGAACGAGTCGTTGAAGCGCGCATCGGGCGACACGAACGGGAGCGGCTCGCCGGCGATGCCCCCGGCCTCGTTCTGCGCGGCGATCCACGCGTTGAGCGCATCTGGGGTCCGGAACTGCCGTCCGCCCGCGTTGCGCGGCAGCAGCGGGACACGCGACTGGCCGTCAGGCATCAGGATGTCCATCGGCACGCCGGACGAGATCGTCCAGACGCCCGACAGCTGGACGCCGGCGCCCAGACCGACCACGCCCGACAGCACGAGGCGGTGGCGGCGATCGTTCGGCGTATTCGCCCACTCACGATGCAGGTCGTTCGGGTCGATCGGCCCGCTGCCGAAAGGAATCTGATCGTCGTTGGCGTAGTTCCACGCCTGCGACCACGTATAGGCACCGCGCAGGCCGTAGCGGCCCGCATAGCGCCGCTCCAGCTCGACCAGCAGCGCCGAGTACTCCGTCTTCGCGCTCGACTCGAGGCTCACCACCCGATCGGGACCGCCAACCACCGGATTGAAGACCTCGCCCACGGTGCGGCCGATGATGAATCCGTCACCGCGGTTGTGCACCGCGTCGACGCGCAGCACCTGACGCGCGCCAATCTGCCGCTGCACGCCGATCGACACCTGCTGCGTCCGCGGATTGCGCAGGCGCGGATGAATCACGTTGATGCCCGACGCGCCCTCGCCCGGCAGGATGAAGCCCGTGAACGGGTTCGAGACGGTCGGCGCACCAGGCGGCAGCCGCCCGGTGTCGGGATCGAGGAAGAACACGTTCCCGGCGCGCACCTCGATGGGGAGCGCCCGGCCGTCGAGCCCCCGTTCGAGCGATTGAATCTGCAGCGTGATCCGGTCGTAGAAGACGCCGTACCCGCCGCGCACGCTCGTCGCGCCGTCGGCCGTCGTCCAGTTGAAGCCCAGCCGCGGCGCGATGTTGTTGAGATCGCGGCGGCGCGCCTCGGGGAAGAACGGCAGCACCAGCGGGTTGAGCTCGTCGACCCGGCTGATGTTGTTCGCGTCGGTGTCGACTTCGTACCGGACGCCGAGGTTGATCGTCAGCCGCGGCGTTGGCCGCCAGTCGTCCTGGATCCACGCCGCCACGTGGACGTTGTCGGCGTCGGGCAGCACCAGATCCCGGTCAGGGCGTCCGCTCCGCAGCGTCACCGCGAACAGCAGGTCGTCGTCGTCGACCCGGCCGTCACCATTGCGATCGAATGGCGCGAAATCCTCGACCAGCTCGATGCGGCCATCGCGGAAGACGCCGAGGTCGAAGGCCGCGTCGACGCGCTGCAGCTGGCCGCCGAAGCGCCACTGATGGGCGCCCCGCAGCAGCGACACCGCGCTCGACAGCTGCAGCCGCCGCTGCGTGGTCGCCTGGGGCACGCGGAAGGACGTGCCGTCCTGGATGCTGGGAAAGGTCAGCTGCACGCCGGGCGTGACCGGCACGATCGCGTTGTCGAAATCGCTGAAGCTCGCCGCGAAGGTGTGCACGGCCTGCGCCGACAGCGTCCGTGTCCAGCTGCCGAGCACCGCATGCGTCCGGTTCCGCGAGACCTGGCGCTGCGACTCGGACCCGATCGCACGATCGATCGTGCTGGCCGACAGATCCTTCTGCCACTGGCCGGCATAGCGGACCGTCGCCCGATCGCGCACGCCGGGCACCCAGTCGATGCGGGCCGTGCCGAGTCGATCGTCGAGCGTCGCCGGGGCGTACGACCGCGTGATCGTGCGTGCGGCTGAATCCCGCACGCCCACGAGCACGCCGCCGTCCTGGTTCCGAATCTCGAGCGCGCCAAAGCCGAAGACGCGCCCGGGCACGATCGGGCCGCCGAACGTGAAGGCCGCCTGCTGCCGATCGAACGGCGGGTCCCCCGGCGCCGACGGATCGAGCGTCGCCGGCAGCGCCTGCCAGGCGGCGTCGCGCAGGAAGATCGACGCCGACCCCGACGGCTGCGCTCCCCCGGCACGCGTGACGACGTTGACCACCGACGATGCGGATCGTCCCAGATCGGCCGAGTAGGTGTTGAGCGCCACCTGGAACTCCTGGATCGCGTCCTGCGGCACGTTCATCAGCGGTCCGCCCACGACGTCGTCATTGGCGTCCATGCCGTCGAGCGTGATGTTGCCGCCGCGACCGAGATGCCCGGCCGACGAGATCACGACCGACTGCGCCTTGGTGGGATCGAA
>QGVF01000125.1 GCA_003242705.1 Acidobacteriota bacterium | reverse complement strand
TCAGGCGATAGAACTTCGCCCGTCGGCCTTCGGGAGAGACACCCCACGACGAGGCGATCAGCTTCTGATCCTCGAGGCGGTACAGCGCCGGATAGAGCGAACCCTGGTTGACCTGCAGCGCTTCGCGCGACAACTGCCGGATGCGTTTCGAAATGCCCCATCCGTGGAGCGGTTCGGCCTGCAGCGCCTTGAGGATCAGCAGGTCGAGCGTGCCCTGCAGCAGTTCCGTCCGGTCGGCCATCTTCCCATCCCGCAGCAGCCATGCCTCGACTGTCGACAACAGGAACCTAGCCGCTCGTGTTGTCGATTGTCAAGGTATTTGATGCCAATACCCTGGTCGGACGCGCCATAATCTGGCATGCCCTGGTCCGGTCGCTGCCTGCTCGCCGTCTTCGCTCATCCCGACGACGAGGTGCTGTACGGAGGATTGCTGGCCGACGCGGCGGCCCGTGGGGCGCGCGTCGTACTCGCGCCGGCCACGCGCGGCGAGGCCGGGCGCGTGCTGGATCCGGCCATGGCGCCTGTCGACGACATGGCGGCCCTGCGCAGTGTCGAGGCGGAGCAGGCGTGCCGTGCGCTGGGCGTCGAAGGCCCTCGGTTCCTCGGGTTTCACGACTCGGGCCGCGGTGTGCGCCTCCGGCGTGACGATCCCCGGGCGCTCGTCAACGTCGACTTCCTCGAGCTCGTTCGTGCCGTGGTCGACCTGATCGCCGACGTCAGGCCGCACGTCGTCGTGACGCACGAGCCGCTCGGCGGCTACTACCATCCGGATCACATCACCGTCCACCGGGCCGTGACGGCGGCGTTCTTCGCCGCCGGCACGCTCGGTATCCACGCGCCGCGGCGGCTGCTGTTCGGGGCGCGCGGGCACGCCGAGTTTCTGCACCTGATCGAAGCGCTGCGCGGACGCGGTGTGACCGACGGGCTGGACGCCGACCTGTTCGGTGCAGCGCCCGAGATGGTTGCCCTGTCGTTCGATGCCGTGCCGTGGAGGAACCGGAAGCTCGCGGCCATCGCGGCCCATCGGTCGCAGTTCGGCCTGACGCTGGAGAACATCGACGCGCCGCCACCCGGGCGGCCCGCCGATATTGCCCGCGCGTTCGGCCCGCTGCTCGATCGCGAGCTCTACCTGCTCGGTGGCACGCGCGCGCCGGTGCCGCACTGGCCCCTGCGGGACACGTTCGACGGGCTCTGAGCGGTCCGTTGGACTGGCGCGGCGCCGCCTACCTGAAGCCGAGACCCGCCGACATCACCAGCAGGCGGGTCCGCTGGCGGCCGGGAAACGGGCCGATCGGATCCTCCGGGCGTGTCAGGTAGAAGCGCACGTCGATGGTGAATGCCACGTGATCGTTGAGGAACCAGCGGGCGCCGCCGCCCATGTTGATCGTCGACTTCTTCGGCGGCGCCTCCGACGGCAGATCGTCGCCGAGGTAGGTTTCGAAGCTGAGCGGGCCCATGCCGGCCGTCAGGTAGCTCCATCCATCGCGGTGACCGAAGTTGAGCGACAGCTGCGGCGACATGCTCACGATCCGCTGGCGCACGACGAGTCCGACGCCTTCACCGGTCGCGGGATTGACCTGCTGTGCCCGCCCCCGGGCCATCAGCAGCTCGCCCCCGATGCCGAGCGCAAACGATCGACCCCGCAGCGGGTAGACGTGGGCGTCGACGACCGCCCCCAGGCCGCGGGAGGGCAGCTGGTCGGGCTCGACGCCGAGGTCGGCGGCCGTGACCGGATCGCGGCCGAGACCGGCGTAGAACCCGCGCACGTCGGCGGCGAAGATCGGCAGCGGATCGCGATCCTGGGCGAAGGACGGGCCGGCGGCCATGACGAGCAGGACAAGCAGCAGGCCGGCGCGCACGACGGATGACATGCGGGCAAGCGTACAACAGCCGCGGTCCGCGGCTTGCCGCGGCGGGGTCTCGAAAGGCGTCACGACGATTCGTCGAGCAGGGCCTTCGCGGCGGCGATTCCCTCCTCGAGTGACGTGATCTCGCCGTCGAGCTGCCGTTCGTAGAGTGCTTTGAGGATGGCCCCCATGCCGGGGCCGGGCCTGACGCCGAGCTCGAGCAGGTGACGGCCCATCACCAGCGGTGCGGGCGGGGCGTGTTCGACGCCGAGCGAGCGTGCCCGCTCGAGAAACCAGTCCATATCGGAGCAGTCGAACGTGCCGGCACGCCCGTGACAGTCGGCTTTGGCGAACCGGGCGAGCAGCTCCAGATCGACCTTCTGCGCCAGCCGGCGGAACGCGCCGTCGCTCACCGGCGTCGGAGCCTTCCGGAACGCGCTCGGCTTCAGGTGCTGCGCGACGAGGCCGAGTACGCTCCGGCGCACGTCGTAGCCGTCGATCGTCCACACGTTGAGGCGGTCGAGCACCCGCGTGGCCGGCTCGACGCCCGCTTCTTCATGGCCGGGCGATCGGATGCGTCCGTTCGCGACGACGGTGGTCTGCGGCTTGCCGATGTCGTGCAGCAGCGCCGCGAGCATCATGGCCACGGCGGGGCCGTGCTCGAGGTCGTCGATGCGGCGTCGCGCCTCGTCGACCACCATCAGCGTGTGCGTCCAGACGTCACCCTCGGGGTGCCACTCGGGATCCTGTGGCGTGTCGGCCAGCGGCACGAGCTCGGGCAGCAGCTTGTGGATTACGCCGAGCTCCCAGGCGAGCGCGAGGCCGATCGACGGACGCTCGGCGCCGAGCAGCAGCTTTTCGAACTCGCCCCAGATGCGCTCGGCAGGCAGGTCGTCGAGCGGCAGGCTCCGGCAGACGTCGGCCGTGGCCGGGTCGATCGTCAGTTCGAACCGTGCGGCGAACTGGACACAGCGCAGCACACGCAGGCTGTCGTCGCCGAATGTCGCGGGATCGACCATCCGGAGAATACGCGCCTCGAGATCGGCGGCGCCGCCGAACGGATCGATCAGTTCGCCGGTCAGCGGATCCCGCGACATCGCGTTGATGGTGAAGTCGCGCCGGCGTGCGGCTTCTTCGAGCGACAGGTGCGGGTCGCCCTCGACGGCGAAGCCCCGGTGCCCTCGGCCGATCTTCGATTCGCGCCGGGGGAGCGAGACGTCGATGCCGCCGACCTTGTACACCGTGAAGCTTTCTCCCACGGCGTCGACGCGGCCGAACCGTTCCAGGATCGCGCGCAGGCGTCCGGCCTCGATGCCGAACACCTCGATGTCGAAATCCTTCGAATCGCGTCCGAGCAGCTGATCGCGGACCCAGCCGCCGACGATCAGCGCCCGCCCGCCCTCGTCGCGGATGGCCCCGGCCAGGCGTGTGACGAGCTCAGGGAGCTCCATCGGCGTGGCTCCGGCGCCGGAAGCGCTCCACGATGCGATCGGTCGCGCCCGGGGCGACGACGGCAAGGATTGCGAGGAGCTTCGATGGCGGGTAGGGATAGACCTCGGGGCGCGGCCGCTCGATGCAGCGGGCGATGGCGCGCGCGACCGCGTCGGCCGGCTGGCGCGGACCGCGACCGGAGACACGCTGGCCGAAGTCGCGACGGATGGCCTCGTGGAACTCGGTCGCTGTCGCGATGGGATACACGACCGACGCGTGCAGGCCGGTACCGGCAAACTCGGCCCGCAGTGATTCGATGAAGGCGACCTGCGCGGCCTTGGTGGCCGCGTACACGCTCGAGCCTTCGACGCCGCGGCGGCCGACGATCGACGACACCGCGATGATGTGGCCCTGCTGCTGGCGGCGCATTTCGGTCAGCGCCGCGCGTGCTGCGTAGATGGTCCCCATGACGTTGACGTCGACGAGGCGCCGCGAAACGTCGGACGGCGTCGCGTCGAGCGGTCCGTGGAAGCCGATGCCCGCGTTGCACACCATGACGTCGATCCGTCCGAACGTCGCCACGGTCCGATCGACGAGCGCCTGCACGTCGTCTTCCCGCGTGACGTCACCGGCGACCGGCAGCAGTCGTCCCGGTCCGGCTTTCGTGCGGCCGGCCAGGTCCTCGAGCCGGTCGGCACGCCGCGCGAAGGCCGCCACGCTGGCGCCCCTGGCGACGAGCAGTTCGGCGAGCGCCAGGCCGATGCCGGCCGAGGCGCCCGTAATGGCCACGACACGTTCTTCGAGACGAGGCATCGGTCAGGGCACGGATTCTTCGGAGACGAGGCTCTTCAGCACGAAGGCGACGTTGGCCGGCCGTTCGCCGAGCCGCCGCATGAAGTAGGGATACCACTCGGTGCCGTACGGCAGGTACACGCGGACCTGATACCCGTCGCGCACGAGCGAATGCTGCAGGTCGCGCCGGATCCCGTAGAGGAGCTCGAATTCGAACGCGTCGCGCGCGATGCCGCGCGCATCGGCGAGCTGGCGCGTCCGCTCGATGAGCCGCGGATCGTGCGTCGCGATGGCCGGCCGGTGTCCGCCGACGAGCAGCGTTTCCATCAGCTCAGCAAAGGCGCGCTCGACATCCTCGCGTCGCCGGTGGGCAACGCCGCGTGGCTCCCGGTAGGCGCCCTTGACGAGCCGGATGCTCATGCCGAGGGCATTGAGCCGCTCGACGTCGGCAGGCGACCGCCTGAGGGCGGCCTGAATCGCGACGCCCACGTTCCGGTAGCCGATGCTCCAGAGCGTTTCGACCGTGTCGAGCGTGTTCTCCGTCCAGGCCGATCCTTCCATGTCGACCCGCACGAAGAACCCGGGCTCGACCCCGGCGTCGACGATCCGGCGGAGGTTGTCGATGGCCGTGGCGCGGTCGACGGCCAGACCGATCTGGGTGAGCTTGACCGACAGGCTGCGACTGGCAATGCCGGCGGCCGCGGCGGTCTCGATGAGGGCGACGTACTCGCGCGCGGCCGCGACGGCCTGCTCGCTCGACGTGACGCTTTCGCCGAGCAGGTCGATCGTGGCCAGCAGGCCGCGCGCCTCGAGCTGTCGCACCGCAGCAATCGCTTCGGCAACGGTTTCGCCGGCGACGAACCGGCGGGCGATGCCGCCCGTGCGGCGCAGACCGTAGCGCGAGGCGGCCTTCTTCAGGAGTGAGCTGCCTGCCAGCAGTGAAAAGGTGGCTCGCGCGAGCGCGCCGATCATCAGTGCGCGGCCTTCCGCGGCTGCAGCAGGTGCTCGAGCGTCCGTGCGTAGTAGCGGAACACGATCCGATCGCGCACGCGCAGCCGGTCCTGTTCGACGACGACCACGCCGCGCGCCGACAGCAGCTCGACACCCTGCTCGACCGCTTCGGCGCCGGTGCGGACCGACAGGTTCGCGCCCTGCGCCGACAGGCCGACGAGCATGCTGTCGATGCGGTCGCGCAGCTCGCCGAGCGGCATCCGCGGCCGGCCCGCCGCCGCGACGAGCGCCGTCGGCAGGACCTTGTAGAGGAGCCCGATCTCCCGGTGAATCCGCTGGGCAAGCGTGACGAGTGCGCGGCGCGACGACGGATCGTAGTCGCCCAGGGGAATCGGCGCGCCGAACGTGACGAACGCACGGCTCCGGTAGCCGACGGCATGGCGCGCCATTTCGGCGATCTCGGTCGAGAAGGGGCGCTTCTTCTTCTCGAGGGCGGCGCGCGAAATGATCCGGTCCTCGAGCACCAGGTCGTACGCCACGGCCATCGGCACGACCGACAGTTCCGCGCGGTCGGCGAGCAGGGCCGCCTGCAGCAGCCCGGTCTTCGGCGACTTCAGCTCGCCGGTGTAGCTGCGGCCACCTTCCACGTAGAACAGCAGGTCGCGCCGCTTCAGCAGTTCGGCCACGTAGGCCCTGAGCGTGACGAGGTAGAGCGGATCCTTGCTGTTGCGCCGGATGGGGATGGCGCCCGTCACGTGCCGGTGAATCAGTCCGAACGCACCGCCGAACAGGTTGATGCCGGCGGCGGTGAGCGGCGGGCGGATCCCGTGATCGTCGAGCACGAGCGGTTCGACGAGGTAGTCGAGGTGGCTCTTGTGGTTCGACACGTAAACGATGCGCCCGGCGTGGAGCGCAGCGTGGACGTGCTCGAGGCCTTCGGCCACCCGCTCGACCTTCCGCAGGATCGGGTAGAGCGGGTGCTGAAGGGCGCGGTAGAAGCGGTAGCGCTGCGTGGTGCGCAGCTCGTCGAGGTAGGCCTCGAGCCGCCGGCGCGCATCGGAGTCGGTCCCGGCCGATTCGCCGAGGTACCGGGCGACGTCATCGCGGGCCAGAACGGCCTGAGTGATGTCGTCGGGCTTCACAAGGTCTCAACTATAGCAGGAGCCGGCCCGGCCTCAGGCCGCAAGCCGGCTGATGATTTCATCGGCAAACGCCCGGGTCCCCACCGTGCCGCCGAGGTCGCGCGTGCGCACGCCGGCCCTGACCGTGGCCTCGAGTGCCTGACGAATCCGGTCGGCCGCCGCGTCCTCGCCGATGTGCCGCAGCATGAGCAGCGCCGAGAGCAGCAGGGCGGTGGGATTCGCGATGTCGCGGCCGGCGATATCCGGCGCCGTCCCATGCACCGCCTCGAAGACGGCCGTCGTCGTGCCGAGGTTCGCGCCCGGCACCACACCGAGGCCGCCGACGAGCCCGGCGCACAGATCCGAGACGATGTCGCCGTACAGGTTCGGCAGGACGAGCACGTCGAACTGTTCGGGGCGCATCACCAGCTGCATGCAGGCGGCGTCGATGATGCGGTCGTCGCTCTGGATATCGGGGTACCTGGCGGCGACGGTCCGGAACGACTCGAGGAACAGCCCGTCGCCGAGCTTCATGATGTTCGCCTTGTGCACGGCGGTCACGCGGCGGCGGCCGTGGCGCCGCGCGTACTCGAAGGCGAATTCGGCGATCCGCGTCGCGGCCTGGGCCGTCGTGATCTTGAGGCTCTCGACGACCCCGGGCACGACAACGTGCTCGAGCCCGGAATACAGGTCTTCGGTGTTCTCGCGGACGATGACGAGATCGACGTTGTCGAAGCGGGTGTCGAGGCCCGGCAGGTTGGCGACCGGCCGGAGGTTGACGAACAGATCGAGCGCCTTCCGCAGGCCGACGTTGACGCTGGTGAAGCCCCGCCCGACCGGCGTCGTGACCGGTCCCTTCAGGGCGACCTTCCGCTCCCGGATCGAGTCGAGCAGCGCCTCGGGCAGAGGCTGGCCGGTGCGCTCGACGGCCAGCTGGCCGGCGTCGTGCCGATCCCAGTTGATCGAGACGCCGGCGGCGTCGAGGATGCGGACGACTGCTTCGGTGATTTCCGGACCGATCCCGTCGCCGGGAATGAGCGTGATCTCGTGTGTCATGGGCTCTCCGTGCGGCGGCAGCCGCACGATAAGTCTACCCGGCGACACCCCGCCGGACGGGAAGAGGCTCAGTCGGGGTGGCCGCGCGTCAGTACTGGTCGCGCATCTCCGCCCACGCCAGCCCGAGGCCGCAGAGGATCGTAGCGAGCATCAGGCCCGTGGACGCACCGTGCAGCCGGCCGAAGCTGATGCGCCGCGGATCGGTCTCGGGCAGCAGCGCGACCGCGCCGTCGAGTCCCTCGCGGATCAGCTCGATGTTCGGGATGAGCACGAACATCGTGATGAGGCTCATCGCGAGCATGGCCGTCACGGTCCAGATGCGGACGGCCGTGCGGCGCGGACGGGGACCGAGCGCAGCGCGCAGCCCGTACGACAGGAAGAGCACGGCCGCCGCTCCCCACGCGACGTACTGGAAGCGCTCGAGCATCGTGCCGAACAGCAGCCCGGCGATCTCGCGGCCGGCCATGCCGTGCTCGGCCTGAAGGCCGGCGAAGACCACCGGTGCGGCGATGCCGCCGAGCACCGCCAGGCCCCCGACCCAGGCCGCGAGCGCGAGGAACGTGAGGTAGCGGAGAAACGCCATATCACGCCTGGACGCGGCCGGCGGCGACGAGCTCGTCGTAGGTGCCCTTGAAGTCGTGAATGCCGTCGGGGCCGAACTGCCAGATGCGCGTACCGACCTGCTCGATGAGTCCCTGGTCGTGGGTGACGAGCAGGATCGTGCCTTCGTACCGCTGCAGCGCGACGTTCAGGGCGTTGACCGACTCGAGGTCGAGATGGTTCGTCGGCTCGTCGAGCACGAGCACGTTCGGCTTCAGCAGCATGATCCGGCAGAACAGCAGTCGCGCCGTTTCGCCGCCCGAGAGTGCCTCGGTCGGCTTGTGCCCTTCCTCGCCCTGGAAGAGCATCTGGCCGAGCAGGCCGTGAATGTCCTGGCGCGAGGCGTCCGGGTCGAACTGGTGCAGCCATTCGGCCGCGGTCATGCCCTTCTGGATGAGGCCCGTATGGTCCTGCGGGAAGTAGCCGATCGAGGCTTCGTGCCCCCACCGGACCTGGCCGCCGTCGATGTCGCCGGGCGACGGTTCCTGGCCCGGGGCCTCGGCCAGCAGCGCCCTGAGCAGCGTCGTCTTGCCGACGCCGTTGCGCCCGATGAGGACGACCTTCTCGCCGCGCTCGACGACGGCCGAGAAGCCGTCGATGACCGGCGTGCCGTCGTAGCCCTTGCGGACGTCGCTGAACTCGAGCGCCACCCGGCCCGACGGCCGGTTCATCTGGAACCGGATGTAGGGGCGCTGGATGTTCGAGCGCGCGAGCTCGGTCGTCTGCAGCCGCTCGATTTCCTTGATGCGCGACTGCACCTGGCTCGAGCGCGTGCCCGCCGAGAAGCGCGCGACGAACTCCCTGAGCTGCGCGATCTTCTTTTCGCGCTGCGCGTTCTGCGCTTCGACCGTCGCACGAATCTGCGTCTTGGCGGCGACCATGTCGTCGTAGCCGCCGGTGTAGGTGATGATCGTCTGGTAGTCGATGTCGGCCGTGTGCGTGCAGACGGCGTTGAGGAAGTGCCGGTCGTGCGAGATCACGATCAGCGTGCCGTCGTAGCGCACGAGGAAGTCGCGCAGCCAGTGGATCGAGTCGAGGTCCAGGTGGTTCGTCGGCTCGTCGAGCAGCAGCGCTTCGGGACGGCCGAACAGCGCCTGCGCCAGCAGCACGCGGACCTTCTGGCCGCCCTGCAGCTCGCTCATCTTCCGCTCGTGCAGCTCGTCGGGAATGTCGAGCCCCTGCAGCAGGATCGCCGCGTCGCTTTCGGCCGAGTAGCCGTCCTCTTCACCGACGATGCCCTCGAGCTCGCCGAGGCGCATGCCGTCCTCGTCGGTGAGCTCCGCCTTCGCGTACAGCTCCTCGCGCTCCTGCAGCGCCTTCCAGAGCCGGGCGTTGCCCATGATGACCGTGTCGAGCACCCGGTACTCGTCGAAGGCAAACTGGTCCTGGCGCAGCACGCCGATCTTGTCCGGGCGCGTCACGGTGCCCTTCTGCGGCAGCAGATCGCCCGACAGGATCTTCATGAACGTCGACTTGCCCGCACCGTTCGGGCCGGTGAGGCCGTAGCGGCGGCCCGGCGAGAACGTGGTCGTCACGTCCTCGAACAGGACCTTGCCGCCGTAGCGCATGGAAATACCCTGAACTGAAATCATGCGTCTGATGCTCCGGAACCGCGCCTGGCCGCGGAACGATGTCACCGAAGGCTCACGCGCTCGATGTCGAGATAGAGCGGTGCCGCGCCGACGAGCGCCAGCAGCCCGAGCGTGAAGCGTCCGGCCCGGTTGACGAATCGGAATTCGAGGTGCTCACCGGGCTCGATCGTAAACGGCACGCGCTTCCAGAAGAGCGTGTTATTGGCCCGCAGCAGGTGACTGCCCGGCGTGACCTCCACCGTGAACCGGTCGCCGTACATCAGCGTCGTCGATGGTCCGTCGTCGATGCGGACGATGACCTGACGCTGCTGCGAATCGGCCGGCGCATCGCGCGAAAGCGTGACGCGGGCGCGAAGGTCGAGGCCGGCCTCGCGGTCGTCGGGGGTCGCGGTCAGCGGTTCGATGGGATCCTGCTCGGTCACTGGCACGAAGGTCTTCCCTGGGCGTCACTCGGGCAAGGACCCGACCCTCGATCTTAACCTGTCGAGAGCCATTCAGCCGCTCCGGAGATTGCGGATGGCCTCGATCGAAGCTGATTCCGGCCACCGCGGCACTGGAGCCGCGGCGTAGCCGGCGTGGGCGAGTCCGGCCTGAAAGAACGCGATCTGGGAGCCCGTCAGCGCAAACCGGGCCGTGAGGCGGAAAGCCAGCCATGCCGGAATCGTCAGTCCCTGCGCTTCGACGAGTGTTGCGGATGGGGCGACGAGCGCCCCCCAGACCGCCGCGAGTACGGCCAGGGTCGCGAGCTGGAGCGCGTACAGCCCGACACAGCCCCGGAAGCGGCGCCTGACGAAGCGCAGTCCGGCGGCAAGTGCCGAAAGGACGCTGTGGCGGTCTTCGACCACAATCCGCACGCGGGTGAAGTCGATGACGAGCGCGAACAGCGCGGCGACCGCCACGAACAGGATGCCGCCCAGCGACGATGCCAGGCCGCTGCCGTCCGACCTACCGGCGAGCAGGGGATAGGCGCCCAGCAGTACCCCCCAGCCGAGCCCCGCGACGAGCGCCA
>QGVF01000008.1 GCA_003242705.1 Acidobacteriota bacterium | reverse complement strand
CGTTCTCTCCAACGTCCCCACCACCCCCCCTCCCCCCCCTCGCCCACCCGGACCCCGCGGCCCCCGGTTCGGGCGCCCATCACGGGAATTCCCGCCGGCAGAGCCACGAGCACCACGAGCGGCCCGGTCTCGAGTCCCTGCGATGGCACCAGGACCGCGTCGTACCGGCTCAACCGGTCGATGACCTCGGCGTGCGGGATCGCACCGTGCCGCCTGACGCGTGAATCGGCGGGCACCGGCATCGCCTCAGGCGGTCCCACCAGAAACAGGTCGACCTCGACGGGCAGCTCCGGGGCCCGCGCCACTGCCCTCAGCCGCCGCGCGGTTCCCTTTCCGCCATCCCGACGACCGAGGTGCCCCCGCCCCAACGGCAGCCGACGGGGCTCCCCGTTCGTCGCTCCGCTCCGCCGGTGCCCGACGCCATGCGGCGAGTACACAATGCGCGCGCGATCGACCCCGTTCCGCAGCAGCAGCGTCGTCGTCCACGGCGAGAGCGAGACGACGCGGTCGACCAGGGCGAACAGTTCGCGTGTAGCCGCCGTGCGCAACCGCATGAGCTGCGGGATCTGCAGTGCCGTCAGCGCTCCCCCCTGCCAGCCGCTGCGCGCGAGCGCCGGACCGGCGACGAACGCTCCGGCGCGCGCCAGCAGCCGGGCACCAGGCGCGAGGCCCAGCCCATCGAGAACACAGGGCGTGCAGATGCGCGCGTCCCAGATGCCTTCACACTCTGTCCGCCCGAACTGGAGCATCGTGCCGCGTTGACACGTCACGGTCGGCGAGTGAAAAGAAAAGACGACCGGCACGCGCCGCGCGGCCGCTGTGCGCACGAGACGGACCGAACAGGCCGGCGAGAACGCATGCTGATGGACGACGTCGGGCCGCACGTCGTCGAGGATCCGCGCGAACGCTTCGGCCGCCTGCGCGTCGCCGCCACCATAGAGCGTCGACAGATTGGGGGATGTCGTCGTCGCAAAGCGATGTACCGGCAGAGGGCCTTCCGATCGTCCCCGCCGCTCCCCTGCCCACGGAGCCGCCACCTGGCTCGCGATCCCGTGCCGGTCGAGCTCGCGACACAGCCCTTCGACGTACACCTCCGTGCCGCCGATCGGGTCGGGATGCCAGGTATAGGCGACGTGCAGCACCTTCACGCCAGGCGCCCCTTCACCTGCCGCCACCGCAACGCCATCCACTCGGCGCGGCGGTACCCCACCAGTCCGGAGAGCATCCGCAGCGCGGCGGGCCGTGCGGGACGATAGTGAGGATCAAGTGAACGCAGTCGTCCGTAGGCTTCCTCGAACAGTGCCTGGTCGACGACGTACAGGCCCCGGGCCGTGTTGCCGATGACGTTCAGCAGTGCCTCGCGACGCTCGTCATCGATTGCGCCGTCACGCAGCCACTGGTCGTGCACATCGGCGGCGTTCCGATAACAATCGCGCAGGAAGGCCGCCGGGTCGCGCCGCGACAGGGAGTCCGGCCGTACGCGGTATCGAAGGCCGGGCTCCGCGAGCTGCACGAAACGACACCCGCAGAGCGCCGCGTCCAGCAGGTACCTCGCATCCTGAATGACGGGCAGGTCGACCCGCCAGGGCCCGATTCGCTCAACCGCGGTCCGCCGGTACAGGACGGCTCCGGGCGGCCACCAGGCGCCGCGCAGGATATCGAGCTCCGGCCGCGGCCCGAGCGCGTCCTGCCGGACGGGTCCGAACTCCCACGAGCCGTCGGCTGCAGGCACCCACGAACGCCAGGCCGTCAGGACGACATCCGCATCCGTCTCCTCGATGCGACGAATCCGCGCCTCGATCGTCCCCGGCTCGAGCACGTCGTCGGCGTCGAGATACAGAAAGTAGCGACCGCGCGCGACCGAGGCGCCCAGGGTGCGCGCCTCACTCACGCCCCGTGCCGGGCCGCGGTGCACGTGCGCTCCGAAGGCCGCCGCTATATCGGCACTGTCGTCTTCCGACCCGTCGTCGACGACGATGAGCTCGTCGATGCCGGGCGTAAGCTGCGGGCGCACCGACTCGAGCGTCTCGGTCAGCCAGGGGCCGCCGTTCCGGCACGGGACGATCACCGACACGCGGAGCGCCGCCGTCATCTCACCCGAGCCCCACCACCAGCCTCGACGGGCCTGAAGGCCGATGGTCGCCGCGCCCGGCCGATTCCACGACCGCGCCGCTGCCTGTCCGCAGTGATGCGGGAACGTTCAGCACGCCGGCGAATGCGTCCTGCGAATGTCCGACCGGCTGCGCATGAATCTGCAGATCGGGCATGGCGACCCACTTCTCGACGAGCCGGCCACCGCTGAGGTTGTTGCCGCAATCGAACAGCGTGAACGTCCACCGGTAGACCCCCGGCCGGATCGGCAGCTGCGGCAGCGCAATTTCGAGCAGCTCACCCTCGCCCGAAAGCGAGATCGGTTCGAAGTCCCAGCCCCCGACGATCTCGTCCGATGTACTGAGCAGCCCCAGTCCGAAGTGCCCCTCGCTCACCGGGTGTCCCGGTGAAATCCGGATGCGCAGCACGAACGGCTCCGACCCGCCGTCGAGCACGTGTCCGCCAGTGCCCAGTTCCCAGCCCCCGAACACGCCGCCCCCGGCGGCCTCCGCGTCACGCGATCCGGCCGCCTGCTCGTACTGTGCGAGCACCTCATCGGTCGGACCAAATGCACGCATCCGCCCGCGGTCGAGCCAGACCGCCGAGCGGCAGAGCCGCCGTATCTGTCCCATCTGATGAGAGACGAACAGTACGGTCCGTCCTTCCTGACTCACGTCGTGCATCTTGCCGAGGCAGCGTCGCTGGAACTCCGCGTCGCCCACCGCCAGCACTTCGTCGACCAGCAGGACGTCCGGTTCGAGGTGCGCCGCCACCGCAAAGGCCAGGCGCATCTGCATGCCGCTCGAGTAGTACTTGACCGGCGTGTCGAGAAAGCGCTCGACACCGGCAAAGGCCACGATCTCGTCGAAGCGGCGCTGGATTTCCTGCCGGCGCATGCCGAGAATCGCCCCGTTCACGAAGACGTTCTCGCGCCCGGTCAGCTCGGGATGAAACCCTGTACCGGCCTCGAGAAGGGACCCGACACGGCCGCGGACGAGGGCACGCCCCCGCGTCGGCTCGGTGATGCGCGACAGGATCTTGAGCAGCGTGCTCTTCCCCGAACCGTTCCGGCCCACGATGCCGACGACATCACCCTCGCCGATCTCGAACGTCAGGTCGTCGAGCGCCCAGATCCAGGCCGGCTCGGCGCGGTCTCGACGCCGGAAGGGCGACCGCAGCAGCTGCCCGATCCTGTCGCGCAGCACGCCATACGGCTCGCGTGCACCGAGCCGATAGCGCTTCGACAGCCCCTCGGCCACGATGGCGGATCCGGTCGACATCGTCCGTGTCACACCACGTCGGCGAACGTACGTTCCATCCGCCTGAAGTAGAACAGCCCGCCGACGAGCAGCGCGATCACCGCACCGCCCGAGACAAAGACCGAGGGGCCCGGCCAGGCGCCGCCTACGAGCGCCCACCGGAACCCGTCGACGACGCCAACCATCGGATTCATCGCGTAGAGCCAGCGCCACGCCTCAGGCACGAGCGACGTCGCGTAGGCGACCGGCGTCACGAACAGCCACAGCTGCGTCAGCAGCGGCAGTGTGTAACGGACATCCCGATAGCGCACGTTAATCGCCGAAAGCCAGAGGCTCACCGCCACGGCCGTCGCCACGGCGAGCAGCGTCCAGAGCGGCACGGTCAGGACCTCGAGCCCGGGCCGCAGCCCGTAGCCGAGCATCATCGCGATCAGCACGACGAACGACACCGCGAAGTCCACCAGGCCGACCGCGACCGACGACAGCGGCAGCAGCACCCGCGGGAAGTACACCTTCGTGAGCATCTGCTGGCTGGCGACGACGCTGTTGCTCGCCTCGGTCATCGAGTACGCGAACAGCTGCCAGGGCAACAGTGCGCAGAACGCAAACACGGGATAGGGGACGCCATCGCTCGGCAGCTTCGCGAGCCGGCCGAACAGCACGCTGAACACGACCATGGTCGCAACCGGCTGCAGGACCGCCCAGGCGACACCGAGCGCGGTCTGTTTGTAGCGGACGCGCACCTGTCGCCAGACGAGCACCGCGAGCAGCTCGCGATACTCCCAGATTTCGGCCAGGTTGACCGGCACCCATCCGCGCGACGGCGCGATCAGGTGGACCGGACGATCGGCGGCGGACGGGATCGTCGCTGGGGGCACAGGTCTTTCAGCTGTACGCGAGCCGGACGGGGCGTCGTGCCGCGCGTCCCGCCGGCCCGGTTTCAGGCGCGGTTGGCCGCGCGCTGGTAGTACTTGCCGTACTCCTTCCGGTAGTACGGCGAGTAGTAATACGAGTGCCGCTGCACGTTGACGCGGTTCAGGACTGCACCGATGAACTTCGCGTTCGCGCCGCGCAGCTGCTCGACGGCAGCGGCCGCATTCTGGCGCGGCGTCATTTCGGCCCCCACCACGAACAGCACACCGCTCGCACTGTTGGCAACGACAGCAGCGTCAGTGACGGGCATGACGGGCGGCGCATCGATGACGACCCAGTCGAAGCGCTTCTTGAGCTCCGCAATCAGGTCGGCGTACTTCGGCGAACAGAGCAGCTCGACCGGATTCGGCGGGATATGGCCGGCCGCCAGCAGCGTGAGATTCGGCACCGAGGTGGGACGCAGCGCGTCGGCGAGGGCGGCCTCCCCCACGAGCACGTTCGACAGCCCTGGCTCCTGCGACCGATCGAGCGCTTCGTGCATCCGCGGCCGGCGCATGTCGCCGTCGACGACGACCGTGCGCTGCCCGGCCTGCGCAAGGGCGATGGCCAGACTGCTCGAGACCACCGTCTTGCCCTCGTGCGGCCCCGTGCTGGTAATGACGACCGACCGGGCCCCCTCCTCGGCGCTGGAGAACAGCACCGCCGTCCTGACGGCCCGGATCGCCTCGGCAAAGGCCGGCGGCGCATCGGCCGACAGCAGCGGGGCCTCTCCGCTCTCGTCGCCGCCCGGGAAGGTTGGGATCATGCCGAGGAACGGCAGGCCCAGGTGCGTCTTGATTTCCTCGGGCAGCTTGATGCGGCTGTCGAAGTGCTCGACGCCGAACGCAAGGCCGAACGCGAGGACGAGACCCGCCAGCGCCGCGAGCATCAGGTCGCGCTGCGTCCGCGGCAGCACGGGCACCCGGGGCACCTCCGCCCGATCTAGCACCTGGATACTGGTGCCTCGATAGTCGGCCGCCGCGCCGGTCTCCTTCGCCCGCGCCATCAGGTTCTCGTAGAGCTGGCGATTGCTCAGCGCCTCCCGCTCGAGTGCGGCGTACTCGAGCATCCGCCGGTCAAGGCCAAGCGACTCGCGCTGCTGCTGATCGAGGCTCTGCTGCAGGGCGCGCTCGCGCGCCAGCGCCGTCTCGAAGTCGGCCTCGATGGCGGCGGCCACCTTCGACACTTCGGTCTCGAGGTCGCGACGCGCGCGTTCGATCTGCGTCGCCAGCTCGCGCATCGCCGGATAGGCGGGCCCGTACTGGGTGCCGAGGCGCGCGCGTTCGGCTTCCTTTGCGGCGATGTCGGCGCGCAGCGCCTGCACGACCGGACTGTTCATGATGGCGGGATAGGTCTCGAGCGACTCACCCGATGCCCGCAGCTCCCGGATCGCGTTGACCTGCACTTCCCGGTTCATCCGCTCGATGCGTGCCTGCACCAGCTGCTCGTTCAGCGCATTCAGCTTCTGGACGACGATGTTCTGCTTGTCGTCGACCGAAACGGTGTTGTGCTGCTCCTTGTACTGCTGCAGCTTCCGTTCGCTCTCCTCGACGAGCCGGCGCTGTTCCTCGAGCTGCGTGTTGAGCCACGCATTCGTCTGACTCGTGGCCTCGAGCCGGAACTGCAGGCTCTGCTCGATGTACTGCTCGGCGTGTGCGTTCACCACGCGCGCCGCGAACTCGGGATCCGGCGACTGGAACTTGATTTCGACCAGCCGCGAGTTCCGAATCGGCACGACGACGATCCCGCCCTGGATGCGGCTGGTGAGCGCGGCCCGCGCCGCCGACTCCACGGCGGCCGGCTCCTCGCCGCCCGCGGCCGGCACCGGCCCGGGCCCGAACATGTCGGCGACGGCGGACACCGCACCGCCCAGCAGACTGCTGAGGCTGAACGAGAGGCTGCTCGCCGGCGGCACGCGCTCGGGGAGACCGCCTTCGATCGCCGCCGCCGTACGGCTCGCGAGCGTCCGGCTCTGCAGAATCCGGTACTGCGTCGGATAGAAGTCGTCCTGGTACCAGGAGTCGCGGTCCTCGAGAACGGTATTGATCGAGGTCGCCCGCCGCGCGTCCTTCTCGATAATCAGCTGCGTACGGGCCTCGTACACCGGCACCGTGCGAATCGAGCCGATCGCGCCCGACAGGAACACGAGCAGGAAGCCGGGAATCGCCACCCAGCGACGCTTATACAGGACACGCAGGTAGTCGGTCGGGTGCCACGAGCTGCCGCCGCGCCGTGCAGCCCGGCCGCCGTGTGCTGGGGGAAGATGAGCCATGCTGAAAACGTCCTTCGTGTTGGCGGCCTACATGAACCGCTTCGGAACGGTAATCGTGTCGCCCGGCTCGATGATCGTCGTGTCGAGCTCGACATTCTCGAGGCGCTTGCCGTTGCGCAGCACGCGTATCCGGTTCACCGCGCCCAGTTCGGTCACGCCGCCGGCCAGCGCCAGCGCCTGCCGCAGCGTCATCCCGGGCTCGATCGTGTAGCCGCCGGGCCGGTTGACATAGCCGTCGATGTAGACCTGGCGCGCGCGATTGACGATGATCCGGTCGCCGTCCTCAACGAGATACGCCTCGCCGAACTCGCCACTTTCAATCCGCCGACGGCTCAGCGTGATGACGTCGCTGCCGTCCTCGACGATCGACGTGTCGCCCTCCTTCGGTGCACGAATCAACAGCACCTCGTCGCCGGCGTCGGGCGCCGCGCCGCCGGCACGCACGAGCGCGTCGAAGACGGTCAGCTGTCCGGCAAAGCGGTACTCACCGCGGTTGTTGACGGCGCCGGAGACCGTGACCGTCTTGTTGGGGGTCTGCAGCAGATCGACCATCACCTGCGGGCTGCCCACGAGCACCTCGGCCTCGACCAGCCGCTTCGCGATCAGGTCGCCGAGCGCCCGCGCCGTCAGGCCTCGGGCCTCGATGCGGCCGAGGAACGGATAGTCAATCGACCCGTCGGCGTCGACCGTGAATGGTCCGGTCGGCAGCTCGGTGCCGACGACCGTCACGCGCACCTGATCGGCCGGTGCGATCGTGGGAACCTGCGCGGCGGCTGTAGCGGTCGCAACGGCCAGCAGCGCGCCTGCCAGTGCGGCACGGATCACAGCTGTCCTAGAACCCATACGAGAACGTTCCTCCACCACGAAGTCCTTCATAGGTGCGATCCCGCACGCTCGAGCGGCGCGTGCCGTATTCGATCTCGACGCCGACCCGCATGTCCGTTCCGAGGCGCCGGCCGAAACCCAGGCCGTAAACGAGCACATGGTCGCGCCGATCCCGCTCGTCGATTGTCGCATCCAGCCGCGACCGGTATGCCAGCCGCGTGCGGCCGGCGTGTGCGGTGATGTCCCAGCCCGGCCCGAGCGCCTGGATGGCGGACAGCCGCCAGGCGGTCGACACATAGTACGCCTGCGCCGGATCGTAGGAGTAATCGATATCCCGGGCCACCAGACCCATCAGGCGCGTCAGATCACGAAACTGGTAGGTCAGCTCGACGTCGGCGACCGTTCCGGTGAAGCGGGGCGCCATCGGACTGTCCGGCCGGAAGCTCCGCACCCCCACAAGTGCGCGCCCCGCCACGAGGGCGAGCGGCCGCAGGTCGAGTCCGCCGACGAGCCGGTACGACTCGCTGTCTCGATCCACCGCGGTCTCGAAGTCGTCACTTCGATACTCCGCCGCCACGTTCAGCGTCGTCAGCGGCGTCAGGGCGCGCTGTAACGCCACCCGGCTCGCCGTCTCGGTCCGGTTGAGCGTTTCCGCCAGTGTGGCCTCTCCCAGGCGCACATCGCCGAATTCGACCTGCCGCGCCCCGTGCTCGAGCGACACGAACGTCGACGGGCCGAACCGCAGGCCGAAGCCGCCGGCCAGATCGCGCGTGTCCAGTTGGACGCGTGCGTCGATCTCGAGGTTCGGTCGCTGCCGCGTCCGGCCCGCATGGCCGCGCACGAACGGCATGACGATGCCGAGATCGAGGTCCAGTCGGCCGTCCTGCGCCAGATCGATCGACCGCTGCGAACGGTTCTCGCGGTAGTAGTTCCAGCGGACGGCCGAGGTGCCGCTCCAGTAGAGCCGCCCGAGACGGACCCAGCTGTCGAGCTCCGGCCCGATCACCGCGGTGAAGTCGCGAACCGGCGCCTCGGCATCGTTGAAGATGTTGGTGTCGATCCCGACGTCGCGGACGGACAGCCGGGGATCGAGGGCCAGCGGCCCGAGATGGAGGCGCGCATCGGCACCGCCCCCGGTAACCGGCTGCGCCACAGCCGGTGCGGCGAGCAGGACGAGCGCCAGCGCTGACAGGAGCCGGCGCGCGAAGCTGAGCGACGACCCGAGAACGGACAAGAGTGAATGCCGGCCGTCACCGTAACGGCCGGCTCGAGCGGGGACGCCGGCAGCCGGCGCTGACGCGCCGGACGGCACTACCGGCTGGGGCTCTGCGTCGCGACACCCACGGCCGCCACCGCACCGGCCGCCGCCGCCACCAGCCATGCCGCGGCCGGCGCCGCTCCGCAGTCGATGTCCATATCGAGCTTCCGGTTCGTGTCGCGGGTCAGCCGCTGCGGGCCTTCGGTGCACACCATTTCCCGCCGGCTCGTGTCGTAGAGCTCGATGAGCAGCTGGCGATCCAGCGGCACGTCGGCGAACTCGTAGCGCCCGCGATCGTCGAGCGAGGTCGTCAGCACAATCTGGCCGGTATCGATGTCGCGCAGCTGTACGACGTAATTCGTGTAGGGCCGCCTGGCCTCGGCCGTAGCCCGGCCTGCTATGGTCCCGGCTTCCGCAGCCTGTTGTGCCAGCGCGGGCAGCGACCCTGCGGCCATCAGCCACGCCAGCGAGACGATCATGATCCGCTTCAATACCATCGGTCGGTTCCTGCTGGGGTCGGCGTCCAGTCCGACAGCCTCTATCGTTCCGGATGGACTGCCGTGAGTCAAGGATTCCTTTGCGACGGACGTATCGCATCAGTACAGTCGGTGTATCACTGTCGCCACAGCTCATCGGCGGCTCGAGAGCAGCGAGCGCGAAATGCCAAGCTGCCGGACCTTCCGGTAGAGGTTGGTCCGCTGAATGCCAAGCGCCCTGGCGGCCTCGCCAACTCGACCGCGATACCGGACGAGTGCGGCCTCGATCAGCTCCCGCTCGAAGCGTTCCCGCGCTTCACGCAGCGGGTGGTCCATGGCCAGCCTGGGCGCACCGTCGAGGCGCACCTGCCGGAGGACATCCTCGATCTGAATGACGGGGCGCGCCGCCGCAGTCGCCAGTGCCCCGACGGTCCGTTCGAGCTCCGGCACGTTGCCGGGCCATGGCAGTGCCGCGAGCAGCTCGAGCGCGGCACGACTGAACCGCAACGGTCCCTTGCCCGGCGGCGTCAGCCGGTCGAGCAGGCGCGCCGCCAGCACCGGAATGTCTTCGCGTCGCCGGGCGAGCGGCGGCACCTCGATCGTCACCGGAAACCGGGCCGCGAGCTCCGGTCGCAGCATCGCGTCGGCGCCAGTACCGAGTGTCGCAACGATGCGCAGATCCAGCAGCACCGGGCCATCGCGCCCCTCGACAACGACCTCGCCATCCCGCATGGCGGTCGCCAGACGCAGCTGCACGCGTGCGGGCGCCTCGTCCAGCCGCCGGATGAACAGCGTCCCCCCGATCGCGCGGACGAGGGCCGCCTGGTCGGTCACCGTCTCCCCCGTCGCCGACGGCTCGCCGATCGAGGGCCGGCCGAGCAGCTCCGTTTCGATGTCGGCCGGATCCCGGCCCGCACAGTCGACGGTCACGAACGGCCCGCTGCGCCCCCCGTGCAGCGCGCGCGCCACGAGCCCTTTCCCGCTGCCGTCCGGCCCGGTCAGATACACCGCCTGTCGCACATCGGCCAGTTCGCGAACCCGTCGGAGGACGTCGCGCATCGCGGGAGAGAACGCGACGGGCGCCGAAGGATCCGCTGTTCGTACCGCCGCCGGCGCCCGATCGCGGATGTCGGCCAGCAGCGCGGCAAGCTCGGCATCCTCGAATGGCCAGGTCAACAGATCGACCAGGCCGGCGTGTATCGCTTCTGCCGACACGGCCGGCACGCCCGGATCGAAGACGCCGACGACCGGCAGGTTCGGATGGCGCGCCCGCAGCAGCCGCACGGTGGTCAGCGCGCCGCGGCCCCCGGTGAGGTCGACGATGGCTGCGGCGACAGTCATGCCGGCCAGGACGCGCAGCGCCTCGGCCGCATCTGCGGCCAGAATGACCTCGAAGCCGAGCGGCGCCAGGCGATCGACGAGCTGTACCCGCGGGTGTCCTGGCGCCTGCACGTACAGGAGCCGATTCAGCTCGTCGGACTTCTCCACCGCTACGGGCGGCGTCTGCCCGTCCCCGCTCGACATTACTGCGCGTCTCCGGATGGGACGACCGGCTCGAAGTGCCCGTCGCCGTCGGGATCGGCCTCCACGCGGACGACCGAACCATCGGCCCCGTAGACCAGCCGGCGCGTCGGCCGCCCCCCTCCCGTCAGGTCCAGCTCGACCATCGCGAGCCGTCCGCCTTCATAGGCCTCCCACTTGTCGACCTGTCCATCGAGCGTGGTGTCCTCCTCGACGCGGACCAGCACGCCCTCCTCGTAGAACTCCCAGCGTCGGATCCGGGACGTACCGCCCACGAACTCCTCAGCGCGTTCAATGATGCCTTCGGGGCGATCGTCCGACGGACCGTAGTACTCGCGGCGATCGACCTGGCCATCGTTGTCGCTGTCGATCTCGATATGCACGATCCGCGTGCCATCCATGCGTGCCACCGTGTCGACCGTGCCGTCGCCGTCGCGATCCGATCGCAGTTCCTGCAGCAGCCCGGTGTCGGGGTCGTAGACCGGAATGGCCGTCCCTGCGTCGGGCGTCGCTTCACGCGCTCCGCCGCACGCGGCGGCCACGAAAAGCAGGCACCCGCCGATCAGGAGCAACCGGCGGCGATTCGGATGTCGCGACCACGTCAGACTCACTCAGCGTCTCCTTCGGGCACAGCTTCGCCCTGTCACTTACAGAGAAGTGCCGATCGGCGTCCGGCGACGGACGCCACACGGTTCCACCACCGGCCGCCACTCAGTGCGGCCGGACGTCGGCAGCGTCGATCTCGACTTCGACGCCGCGCGACAGCAGGCTCATCGCCACGACGAGTCGTGCGTGCGCCCCCTTGCGAACGAGGCGGCCGACGACACCGCGCAGCGGTCCCCGCACCACTTCCACGAGATCGCCCTCGCGAACGAGCGGACACGGGTCGCAGCGCAGCTCGCTCTCGACCAGTCGCCGCACACTTTCGATCTCGCGTGGATCGACCGGCGCCGGTCGCCCGCCGAACGCGACGATCGACACGACGCCGGATACCGTGGCGACCCGGTGCAGGTCATCGGGGGCGACACGGACGAAACAGTACCCGGGAAAGAGCGGCCAGTCGATCTTCCTGCGCCGATCCTTCCACCGGCTCCAGCGGGCCACGGTCGGGAGAAACGTCTCGAGTCCACGTCGCTCGAGCCGATGCTTCACGACGTTTTCGTGGCGAGATCGCGTCCACACCGCAAGCCACGGACGCAGCACATCAGCCGTCGTTGCCTGCGCGTGCTCCATCCCGATCTCGGACGCGTACACTACGGCCCTCCTCGACTCTCCAGCTCAGCCGACCGACCTGCCGGACACCCGTATTGGAGCAACGGGTGTGCCAGCCTGACGCGAATGCGTCGGTATCCGGTAACTGCCGGCGATGTCGCGACTTCGATACAGGCCGTGTCGCGACCGCACGATTCACCGGACGTCAGATTTGTCGATCGCCGGCACAGGACTGTAAGTCGCCCTGTCGGACGAAGGAACTCGAGCGACACGACCTTGACACGGCTCATATCAAGGCATAGACTCGGCTTGTGACATGGCTGACCGGCCGGACTTCTACCTGATCAGCATGGCGGCCGAACTGCTCGAGCTGCATCCGCAGACCTTGCGGAAGTACGAGCGGCTCGGTCTGGTGCGTCCCGCACGGACGCTCGGCAGCATGCGGGTCTACACCCGGCAGGAGCTCGAGCGGCTGCGTCTGATCAAGGCGCTCGTCGAAGACGAAGGCATCAACCTGGCGGGCGTCCAGCGGCTGCTGTCGGTCGCCGATGTGGCCCGCCGGCTGCGACCGCTCGTCCGCGATTTCGGACGACGGCGGAATGCCGAGCTGCGGGAACGGCTCGAAGCGGAACTGGCGGACCTCTTCCGCCTGCTCGGCCTCGAGCCCGACGATGACTGAAGGTGACGGGCCGGATACATCGCCCGGCCGGCACGTGACCGACGCGACAGGTCGATCGCGATGGAATTCAAGGACTACTACGCCACGCTCGGGGTCGACAAGCACGCCTCGACCGACGAGATCAAGAAGGCCTACCGCAAGCTGGCCCGCAAGTACCATCCCGACCTGAATCCGGGCGACGCCGCCGCTGAGAAGCGCTTCAAGGAGATCAACGAAGCCCACGAAGTGCTCAGCGATCCCGAAAAGCGCCGCAAGTACGACGAACTCGGGGCCAACTGGCGCCAGTACGAGCAGGCGGCCGCCGGCGGTGGTCCGTTCCGCTGGTCGACCGGCGGTCCGGCCGGCACGGGCTACCGAACGATGACGCCCGAAGAGTTCCAGGAGATCTTCGGCGACAGCGATCCGTTCTCGGAGTTCTTCCACACGTTCTTCGGCGGCGGATTCGGCGGCGGCCGCACGGGTCGCCGGACGGCACGGCCGAGCCGCGGGCGCGACGTCGAACAGACCGTGGACCTGTCGCTCGAGGAAGCCTTCTCGGGCACCACCCGGCGCATCGTCGCCACCCGCGAAGACGGCAGCGAGCGATCGTTCGAGGTGCGGATTCCTGCCGGCGTCAACGACGGCGCGCGCATCAGGGCGGCCGGAGGAGGCGCGCCGGATCCGCGGGGCGGGCCGGCAGGAGATCTGTATCTGCGCGTCCGCATTCGGCCGCATCCGCGGTTCGAACGCGACGGACAGGACCTGCGCCAGAAAGTGAACGTCCCGATTACGACCGCCGTCCTCGGCGGCGAAGTGAGCGTGCCGGTCCTCGACGGCCCACCGGTCCGCCTGAAGATTCCGCCGCTGACTGGTCAGGGCCGGACGTTCCGGCTGCGCGGCCGCGGCATGCCGACGGTCGGCAGGCCTGACGAGCGCGGCGACATGTACGTGTCGGTCCAGCTGCAGCTGCCCACCGAGCTGTCGGACGAGGCGCGGCGCCACTACGAAGCCCTGAGAGATCTGGAGGCCCGCACCCGGTGAGGGGCGGAGACGCGTGATATGAACCTGAATCGATACACCGAAAAGGCCCAGGAGGCGGTGCTCGCCAGCCAGCAGCTGGCCATCCGTGGAGGTCATCCCGAGATCACTCCCGAGCACCTGCTGCTCGCGCTGCTTCAGCAGCCCGAGGGCATCGTGCCGGCCGTGCTGCAGAAGATGGGCATCGATCTGCGCGCCGCCACGGCTGGTGCCGAGGCCGCGCTCCAGTCACTCCCCCGCGCGCACGGCGGCGCGCAGCCGGGCCCGTCGGTCCGCTTCCGGAATGTCGCCCTCGACGCCGAAGACCGGGCGCGGCAGCTGAAGGACGAGTACACGAGCACCGAGCATCTCCTGCTGGCGCTCGCCTCCGAGACCGGACACGCCCCGGCGGCGCAGGTCCTCGCGCGGCTCGGCGCGACGCCCGACGCCATCCTGCAGGCGCTGACCGCCGTCCGGGGCTCGCAGCGGGTCACCGACCCCAACCCCGAAGGCAAGTACCAGGCGCTCGAACGCTACGGCCGCGATCTGACCGCGGTTGCGCGGAAGGGGGCGCTCGACCCCGTCATTGGTCGCGACGACGAAATCCGGCGCGTGATTCAGGTGCTGGCGCGGCGAACGAAGAACAATCCGGTCCTCATCGGCGAGCCGGGCGTCGGCAAGACGGCCATCGTCGAGGGCCTGGCGCAGCGGATCGTTCGCGGCGACGTCCCGGAGGGCCTGCGCGACAAGCGCATCATCGCGCTCGACATGGGCGCGCTGATCGCCGGCGCCAAGTACCGCGGCGAATTCGAAGAGCGGCTCAAGGCTGTCCTGAAGGAGATCACCGACGCCCAGGGACAGATCATCCTCTTCATCGACGAGCTGCACACCGTCGTGGGCGCCGGCGCCGCCGAGGGCGCCATCGATGCCTCGAACCTGCTCAAGCCGATGCTGGCCCGCGGCGAGCTGCACACGATTGGCGCGACGACGCTCGACGAGTACCGCAAGCACATCGAGAAGGACGCCGCGCTCGAGCGCCGCTTCCAGCCGGTCATGGTCGGCGAGCCGACCGTCGAGGACACGATCTCGATCCTGCGCGGTCTCCGCGAGCGGTATGAAATTCACCACGGCGTCAAGTTCAAGGACTCGGCGCTCGTGGCGGCCGCCGTCCTGTCGCACCGTTACATTGCCGATCGGTTCCTGCCCGACAAGGCGATCGACCTGATCGACGAAGCGGCGTCGCGGCTGCGCATGGAGATCGACTCGATGCCCGCCGAGCTCGACGAGGTCAGCCGACGCGTGATGCAGCTCGAGATCGAGCGCGAAGCGCTGCGGAAGGAAACCGATCCGGCATCGCGCGAACGGCTCGGGAAGCTCGAGCGCGAACTGGCCGATCTGAAGGAAACCAGCGCGCGGCTGACCGCCCAGTGGCAGCAGGAAAAGGCGGCCATCCAGGGAGTGAGGACGCAGAAGGAAGAGCTCGAGCGGCTGCGCATCGAGGCCGAACAGGCCGAACGGGCCGGCGACTATGCCCGGGCATCCGAACTGCGCTACGGCCGGATTCCTGAGCTCGAGCGGCAGATCCGCGAGCACGAGGAGCGGGTCACCGGCGACGGCGCGGCGCCGCGCATGCTCAAGGAACAGGTCGACGAGGAAGACATCGCCGAGGTCGTCGCCCGCTGGACGGGCATCCCGGTCAGCCGGCTCATGGAAGGCGAGATGCAGAAGCTCGTGCACATGGAAGAGCGGCTGCACCAGCGCGTCGTCGGCCAGGATGAAGCCGTCACGGCCGTAGCCAACGCGATTCGCCGGGCACGCGCGGGCCTGCAGGACCCGAACCGTCCGCTCGGCAGCTTCATCTTCCTGGGCCCGACCGGCGTGGGCAAGACGGAGCTGGCGCGCGCGCTCGCCGAGTTCCTGTTCGACGACGAGCACGCGATGATCCGCATCGACATGTCGGAGTACCAGGAGAAGCACACGGTCTCGCGCCTGATCGGCGCGCCGCCCGGGTACGTCGGCTACGAGGAGGCCGGCCAGCTGACCGAGGCCGTGCGCCGGCGGCCCTACGCCGTCGTGCTCTTCGACGAGATCGAGAAGGCGCATCCGGAGGTGCTCAACGTCATGCTGCAGCTGCTCGACGACGGGCGGCTGACCGACGGGCAGGGACGCACCGTGGACTTCCGGAACACGGTCGTCATCATGACGTCGAACGTCGGCAGCCATCTGATCGCCGAGCGCGCCGCGCGCGGCGAAACGACCATCGACGAGCGCGTCCGGCAGGAGCTGACCGACGTGCTGCGGCAGCAGTTCCGGCCGGAGTTCCTGAACCGCATCGACGACATCATCTTCTTCCACGCGCTCGACCGCGTGCACATCCGGCAGATTGTCGACATCCAGATGCGGTCGCTGCTCCGCCGTCTCGAGGAGCGCAAGCTCCGGATCACGCTCTCGGATCGCGCGCGCGACCTGCTGATCGAGGAAGGCTACGACCCCGTGTACGGCGCGCGGCCGCTGCGGCGCGTGCTGCAGCGGCGGCTGCTCGATCCGCTGGCGCTCGCCGTGCTCGAGGGCCGTTTCCGCGAAGGCGACGCGATCACGGTGGACGTCGGGACGTCGGGGCTGGTGTTTAATAGGACTGAGGCTCCTGCTGCGGACACCCGATCCTGATGACTCCCGATCAGTCCTCGAAGACCCCACGCCGAACCGGACTCTTCCGGGGCCCGTCCGGCGTCCTCTGGTTCGGCGCGGTTCTCTTCGGCCTGCTGCTGCTCGCCAACGCGGTGTCCACCGCGCTCGACAGCCGCGAACGGCTCGAGTACTCCGCGTTCAAGTCGCTGCTGGCACAGGGGCGCATTGCCGAAGCCCGCATCAGTCCCGAGACCATCAGCGGCGTCTATCTCAACGAGGACGGCGTGCGTACGTCGTTCACGACCGTGCGCGTCGAGGACCCGAACCTTGCCGAGCAGCTCGACGCCCAGAAGGTCCGCTACGCCGGTGAAGTCAGCCAGCGGTGGATCGGCGAGCTGATCGGCTGGATCCTGCCGGTCCTGCTGATCATCGGGCTCTGGCTCTTCTTCTTCCGGCGGATCGGCGGCGCCGAGGGCGGCATCATGTCGTTCGCGCGCAGCCGCGCGAAGATCTACGCCGAGGACGACGTGAAGGTCAGCTTCGCCGACGTGGCCGGCGTCGACGAAGCGCGCGACGAGCTGCGCGAGATCGTCGAGTTCCTCAAGACCCCGCAGAAGTACACCACGCTCGGCGGCCGAATCCCGAAAGGCGTGCTGCTTGTCGGGCCGCCCGGCACGGGCAAGACGCTGCTGGCCCGCGCCGTGGCCGGCGAGGCGAAGGTGCCGTTCTTCAGCCTGAGCGGGTCGGAGTTCGTCGAGATGTTCGTCGGCGTAGGCGCGGCACGCGTCCGGGATCTGTTCAAGCAGGCCGACGCCCGGGCGCCCTGCATCGTGTTCATCGACGAGCTGGATGCGCTGGGCAAGGCCCGCCAGCAGTCGCCGATGGGCGGGCACGAGGAGCGCGAGCAGACGCTCAACCAGCTCCTGGCCGAAATGGACGGCTTCGATCCGAAGAAGGGCGTCATCGTCATGGCGGCGACGAACCGGCCCGAAGTGCTCGATCCGGCGCTGCTCCGCCCCGGGCGCTTCGACCGCCGCATCCTCGTCGACCGCCCCGACGTCAAGGGACGCGAGGCCATCCTGCGGATTCACGTCAAGTCGGTGAAGCTCGCCGACTCGGTCGATCTGTCGGTGATTGCCGCGCGCACCGGCGGCTTTGCCGGCGCCGACCTGGCCAACCTCGTCAACGAAGCGGCCCTGCTCGCCGCGCGGCGCGACAAGACGGCCGTCGACCAGAGCGACTTCGACGAAGCGATCGATCGCGTGGTCGCGGGTCTGGAGAAGCGCCGGGCCCTCAACCCGCGCATCCGCCGCGTGATCGCCGTCCACGAGCTCGGACACGCCATCGTCGCCACCGACCTGCCGGGCCTCGACCCGGTCCACAAGGTGTCGATCGTCGGCCGCGGCTTCGGGGCGCTCGGCTACACCATGCAGCTGCCGACCGAAGATCGCTACCTGCGGACGCGGTCGGAGCTGCAGCACGAGCTGGCGGTCCTGCTCGGCGGTCGGGCGGCTGAACTGCTCGTCTTCAACGAGATGACGACCGGTGCGCAGAACGACCTGATGCGCGCCACCGCCATCGCCCGCGCCATGGTCACCGAATTCGGCATGAGCGACGCCGTCGGTCCGGTCAATCACGAGGGCCGGCAGCGACAGATGTTCCTGGACACCGACACGGGGCCCGAGCGTGGGGTCTACGCGGAGGAGACCGCGCGACTCATCGATGCCGAAGTGAAGCGCCTGGTCACCGAGGCGGCCGACACGGCCCGGCAGATTCTCGAGGCGCGCCGCGAGCTGCTCGACCGACTCACGGATCTGCTGCTCGAAAAGGAAGTCATCGAGGGCGAGGAGCTCCGCATGCTCATGGGAATTCCCAACGTCACGCAGGGCGACGACACCGCGCCGGCTGCCCTGCCGCCCCGCGAAAGCATTCCCAGCGACCTGCACTGAGGCTGCAGCCGCAGGCCCGCGCAAGCGGACGCCGGACGGCCACTCCCCGGTCGTGTCAGGCAGCTTCTGCGCGCCGCACCTTACGGCTGCTGACCGCCGCGGCGGCCCGATCGGCCACGAGCCAGCCGATGCCGCTCATCGCCAGCGCCTCGAGGACGGCAACCGTCTCGTTCGGATTGCCATCGGATGGCGCGGTCAGCGCACGGGGAACGTGCAGGATGAGCAACCAGGTGAAGATCATGCCGCCGGTGAGCAGGCCCGCCAGGCGCGCCGTGCCCGGCAGCGCTACGCCCACGCCACCGGCCACGAGCGCCACGCCGGTGAACCAGGTCCAGAACCGCGCGCCGGGAATCCACGCCGGCACGAGCGACGTCACGAAGTCGACGTGGATGAAGTGCTGAATGCCGCACAGCGCGAGAAATGCGCCGAAACACCAGGGCCCGACCGCCGTGCCCCGTCCCGCAACAAGCAGCAGGCCGCCGCCCATCGCGAGCACCTTGCCGGCCACCGTCCAGCTGCCCGCCCACGCTGCGTCGCGAACGGCCACCGGCACCGCCAGGACCAGCAGCGACGCGAACAGCACGACCGCCAGCAGTCCCGCCACCCGCTGCTCCCGATAGCGAACGACGAGCGCGGCGCCGCCGACCATCAGCCCTGCACCAGCAACCGTCGCCAGGACCGGACGGGCGGGTATGACGTCAGGCCACCACGGAAAGACCCGCGTCACGAAGTCGAGATACAGCAGATGGAGGACGCCAAAGCCGAGAAAGGCGACGCCCAGCGACAGGCGGCCGGCAGCAGCAAGGCTCATGGCGGCAGCCTAGGTCCGGGAGACGCGAAAACGTAGATCCACTCCCCGTCGAACCCCTCGATCCACCGACGCGGACGCCGCCGGTCAGCCCGAGTGATACGACAGCAGGCTGATCGCGCCAAGCGCCGCGCCCACACCGGCGCCCGCAATCTCGCGCGCGTCGAAGCGCCGATAACGCGCCGCCGCGGCCGCCATGAACGGCGCCGCGACGCCGACGTACCGGCTCGAGAACTGGTGCGTGATCTTCCCCACCGACAGAACGAGCAGCAGCATCGCGAACGTCACGGCGAGCCAGATCGCGTCCTGCCGGTGCTCACGCAGGCGGCGCCAGGTCGCAACCACGAACATGCCCCCTGCCCCGAGACACAGCCCACCTGCCAGACGCGCATAGA
Source organism: Acidobacteriota bacterium (assembly GCA_003242705.1). Taxonomy (GTDB): domain Bacteria; phylum Acidobacteriota; class Vicinamibacteria; order Vicinamibacterales; family SCN-69-37; genus SCN-69-37. Next base: position 25,088 of record QGVF01000008.1, on the reverse strand, counting down.
CGGTCATCAGCGCATCCGGCAGGACGCGCCGCGCGGCAGTCATCAGCGCCTCAATCTCCAGCACAGGGATGACCACGTTCAGGAGCATCGCGCCGACAATCAGCCCGACCGTGAGCCCGGGCGGCAGGTCGTACCAGGCGGGACAGAGCAGGCCCATGACCACCCCTCCGTAGCCGAGCGCCAGAAGCATGTGCTCCACCGAGAAGGACGACGACGCGTAGAAGTCGACCGTCGGGGGCACCAGGCCGCCCCACAGCAGGACGGTGGGCAGCACGAGGGCGGCTCCTCCCGCGAAGAACACCGCAACGTCCCTCCACGACCGCGAGCGGTTCAGCGGGAAGACGCAGGCCGTCGCAGCGACAGCGGCAAGCGGCGGCCGGCTGTAGAACGCCGCGCCGAAGGCCATCCCCGACAGGACGGTCTGAATCAGGCGACCGGCGGTCGAGCGTCTGTCGGGAGCGGTGACGAATCCCGACAGCCCGAGAGCCGCCAGCACCATGCCGCTCAGTTCGGTCAGCGCAAGTCCGGTCAGCACCCACACCATGGGGATGCAGACCATCGCCGCCGCCGACTCCCACGGGGCACGGGCACCGGCGCAACGGCACAGCCCGGCCGTCAGGGCCATAGTGGCCACGAGCAGCAATGGATTGACGATTCTGACGAGCGGCGGCAGGAGCGCGGTGATCGGCTCCAGCACCCAATGCAGGACGCCGAAGAGGATCCCGGCGGGATGAGGGTATTCAAGCAGGAAGGTCCGTCCCGGGCCGAGATCGTTCAGCTGACGGACCGTTCCTGCTACGTAGTCAATCTCGTCGTACAGCAGCGGCCGGCTGCTGCCGACGGCCACCACGATGATGGTGAGAAACGACGCTGCGCACAGCGTCAGGAGCGGGACGCGACCGGAGAACCGGGCACCGCCTGCGCGGCCCCCGGCGTCGGCCACCGGCACGTCGCCTACCCCATCTTCTGCATCGCGTTGAGGAACTCGGCGTTGTTCTTCGTCTTGCTCATCTTGTCGAGGAGCAGTTCCATGGCCTCGACGGGCGAGAGCGGAGTGAGCACCTTGCGCAGCACCCAGATGCGGTTCAGATCCTCACGCGGGACGAGGAGCTCCTCCTTGCGCGTGCCGCTCTTGATGATGTCGATGGCCGGGAACACGCGCTTGTCGACCAGCTTGCGGTCGAGGTGGATCTCCATGTTGCCCGTGCCCTTGAACTCCTCGAAGATGACGTCGTCCATCCGCGAGCCGGTGTCGATGAGCGCGGTCGCCATGATCGTGAGCGAGCCGCCCTCTTCGATGTTGCGCGCGGCGCCGAAGAAGCGCTTCGGCTTCTGAAGCGCGTTCGAGTCGAGGCCGCCCGAGAGCACCTTGCCCGACGGCGGCGCGACGGTGTTGTAGGCGCGGGCCAGGCGCGTGATCGAGTCGAGCAGGATGACGACGTCCTTCTTGTGCTCGACGAGGCGCTTGGCCTTCTCGATGACCATTTCGGCCACCTGCACGTGACGCTGCGCCGGCTCGTCGAACGTCGACGAAATGACCTCGCCGCGCACCGAGCGCTGCATGTCGGTGACTTCTTCCGGCCGCTCGTCGATCAGCAGGACGATCAGGTAGACCTCGGGATGATTCGTCGTGATCGACTGCGCGATGCTCTGCAGCAGCATCGTCTTGCCGGTGCGGGGCGGTGCGACGATCAGGCCGCGCTGGCCCTTCCCGATCGGCGTCATCAGGTCCATGACGCGCCCCGACAGATTGTCGGGCGTCGTCTCGAGCTTCAGGCGCTCCTGCGGATAGAGCGGGGTGAGGTTCTCGAAGAAGAGCTTGTTGCGCGCCTGGTCGGGCGACTCGAAGTTGACGGCCTCAACCTTGATGAGCGCGAAGTAGCGCTCGCCGTCCTTCGGCGGCCGGACCTGGCCCGACACGGTGTCGCCCGTCTGCAGGTCGAACTTGCGGATCTGCGAGGGTGACACGTAGATGTCGTCGGGCCCCGGCAGATAGTTGTAGTCGGGGGCCCGCAGGAAGCCGAAGCCGTCGGGCAGGACCTCGAGGACGCCCTCCGAGAACATGAAGCCGCTCTGTTCTGTCTGGGCCTTGAGGATCTGGAAGATCAGATCCTGCTTGCGCATGCCGGTGGCACCGGCGACATTCAGGTCCTTGGCGATCTGGGTGAGCTTCTGGATGCTCATGTCCTTCAGATCGTTGATGTTGAGCGTCGCGCCCTTGCCCTGACCGCGGGCGGGCGGCGCCTCCTGAACGGGCGCGGCGTCGGCGCCGTTGGCGTCGGCCTGATCGTGGGGGAACTCAGCGACGGGGGACTCTGCGGCAGGCTGTCGCCCAGCGGAGCGCTTCTGATGATTCGCCATAGCGGTTGGAACGGAACAGGTTATGCGGTTGTTGTCGGGAGCGTGTTACAAGACGCGGGTCTGGAGCCCGCGCAGGGAACTGACGCCCACACTATACCAGAATCGGCCGGCGTGTCGACCCGTCGGGCCCGGCCCCGCCTCCGCGCTCAGAGCGCCTCCGGATTCTCGCCGACGGCCACGATCGAGCAGGCCACGATGGGGGCCAGGCCGAGCGCCTGCGCGCGCGCAACCACCTCGGGATCGTCGGCACCGGGGTTGAGCCACACCCGGCGGATCCCCTTCCGCGCGAGCGAATCCAGGACGCCAATCGCGATGTCCGGCGGCACGTACAGGGTCGCTTCGTCGATCGGCCCCGGATAGTCCTCGACGCTCGAATATGCCGGCAGCCCCTCGATCTCCGAGACGTGCGGATTGACCGGCACCACCTGGTAACCCTGCCGGCGGAAGGCGCGAAGCGCACGATTGCCGTACTTGTGACGATCGCGTGACGCGCCAATGACGGCAATCGTGGGCATCGTTACCGCATCCTAACATCGGCCCGTCGTCGCCGCCCGCGGCCGGCCACGGGTGAACGCACCGCGGACGTCCCGCTCAGACGGCGACGTCCGGGAAGATCTTCCCCGGATTCAGCAGGCCGAGCGGGTCGAAGGCGTCCTTCACCCGGCGCATGAGCGCGAGCGTCGGCGGATCGACGCCGAGGCCGATGTACGGCGCCTTGGTGAAGCCGATGCCGTGCTCCCCGCTGATGGCACCGCCGAGCGCGACCACGCCCCGGAACAGCTCGGCCTCGGCCGCACGGGCCCGACGGACCGCCTCAGGGTCGGACGACGACGCCATGATGTTCACGTGGATGTTGCCGTCGCCGGCGTGCCCGAAGCTCGGAATCGGCAGCCCGAACTCGGCCTCGAGCCGTGCGACCAGTGCATACAGTTCCGGTACGCGCCCTTTCGGCACGACCACGTCGTTGTTGATCTTCAGGTCGGCCACGACCATCAGCGCGTGCGAGATCTCCCGGCGCACGCGCCAGAGTGCCCCACGCTCTTCCGGGGTGTCGGCGCGAAGGATCTCGGTCGCCCCTGCCTCGCGACACGCCTGCTCGACGCGACGGGCCTCGGCCTCGACCTGCTCGGGCAGCCCGTCGACATCGAGAATGAGCACCGCCCCCGTGCCCTCGGGCGCCAGCCGTTCTCCCAACGCAGCAGCCACGGCGTCGAGTGTGCGGCGATCAATCAGCTCGAGCGTGGCCGGCACGACGCGCGCCCGCACCAGCCGCGACACGGCATCGACAGCGACATCGATTGACGTGAACGTTGCCCGGAGTGTCGCGGCCGCCGGGGGCCTGGGCACGAGCCGCAGGGTGATCTCCGTGATGATCGCCAGCGTCCCTTCCGAACCGACGAGCAGCTGCGTCAGGTCGTAGCCGACCACGTTCTTGACGACCCGACCGCCCGTACGGATCACGTCGCCATTCATCAGGACGGCCTCGAGCCCCAGTACGTACTGACGCGTCACGCCGTACTTGAACGCCCGCGGCCCCCCGGCGCACTCGGCCACGTTGCCGCCAATCGACGAGCGGCGCAGGCTCGCCGGATCGGGCGGATAGAAGAGCCCGCGGGCCTCGACGGCGTCCTGCAGATCGCCCGTGATCACGCCCGGCTGTACGACGGCCACGAGGTTCGCCTCGTCGATCTCGAGGATGCGATCGAGCCGTTCGAGGCTCAGCACCACACCGCCGCGCAGCGGCACGGCCCCGCCGGAATAGCCGGTGCCCGCCCCGCGCGGCACCAGTGGCGTCCGCGTCTCAGTGCAGATACGGGCCACTGCGGCAACCTCGCCCGTGCCCGCCGGCAGCACGACAATGTCCGCGGCTCGGCCACGGCGCAGCGCGTCCGCCCCGTACTGCTCGCGCGACGCCTCGTCGGTGCGCACGTATTCAGCGCCCAGCACCTCCCGCAGACGCGCCGCGAGCGATTCGGTCGACACGCTCACGATCGCGACTGCAGGCGCGCCCGCACGGCCGCCGGAACCAGGTCGTCGACCCGGCCGCCGAAGGCCGCGATCTCACGTACCAGACGGGAGCTGACGTGCATCGTCGCCTGATCCGGAACGACGAAGATGGTCTCGCACGACGGATTGAGGTGGCGGTTCATCAGCGCGACGGGCAGTTCCGCGGCCAGCTCTCCTTCCGAGCGCAGCGCCCGCACGACGGCGACCGCGTTCCGCTGCGCCACGTAGTCGGCCAGCAGACCGTCGAACGTTTCCACCTCGGCTTCGATATTCGCGTCGGCGAGCGCCTCGACAATCATGGCTACGCGAACGTCCGTCGCAAACCAGGGCGCCTTCGCACGGTTGACCAGCACCGCGACGATCACCCGATCGAACATGCGGCGCGCACGCGCAATCAGGTCGAGATGTCCGTTGGTGATCGGGTCGAACGTGCCGGGCACGATGGCCGGCCTGGAGGTGTGCGGCATGGGTCCGATCAGTGGGCGCCGTCGTCGGTCGGCCCCGACGGCACGTAGAAAGTCAGCTGGCTGTCGCCCGACCGCAGCTCGCGCACGATTGCGGCCCGCGCCGGCTGCGGCGCGCCGCGCCGACGGGCATGCTCGAGGACGATTCGTCCGCCGGGACGCAGCACGTCGACCGCCGCGTCGACGAGCCGCCCCGGATCAGCGAAGTCGTAGGGCGGATCGAGCAGCACCAGATCGAAGCCCGGACCGCCGGCGAGCCGTCGCGCGACGTCGATGAAGTCGCCGCGCTCGATGATACACCGGTCGATCGCGCCGCACGTCCGCACGTTGGCCGCAATCACGTCGACGGCCCGGCGGTCGCGCTCGACGAATGTCACATGGCTCGCGCCGCGGCTCAACGCCTCGAGACCGAGGGCCCCCGTGCCGGCGAACCCGTCGAGTACGCGGAAATCGGGCAGATCGACATCGACGATATTGAAGAGCGTCTCACGAAGCCGGTCCGACGTCGGCCGCACGCCCGGCGCCGTCGGCCCGCGCAGCCGTCTCCCCTTCCAGGCCCCCGCTATGATTCGCACGTCCGGCCCTACCCGACTTCGACCAGGCCGAAGCGGCTCGACCAGTTGGCGTCGAGATACGCAGAGAGCGGGCTCGCGGCACTCTCTTCCTCGGTCACCCACCGCTCGGCCGCCTGACGCGCGCGTTCGAGCAGCCGCCGATCCCGCACCAGATCACCGACGCGCAGCGAGGGCAGCCCGGACTGCCGCGTACCGAAAAAGTCGCCCGGCCCGCGCAGTTCGAGGTCGCGCTCGGCGATCTCGAATCCGTCGTTGCTGGCCACGAGCGCGTCGATGCGGGCCCGGCTCGCCTCGCTCAGCCGGGGCGGCGAAACAAGGATGCAGGTGGACGCCGCCGAGCCTCGCCCGACGCGACCTCGCAGCTGGTGCAGCTGCGAGAGGCCGAAGCGCTCCGCGTGCTCGATGACCATGATCGACGCATTGGGCACGTCGACGCCGACTTCGACCACGGTGGTCGCCACAAGCACGTGCACCTCGCCGCGCGAGAACGCCGCCATGACGCGATCCTTCTCGTCCTGCTTGAGGCGGCCGTGCAGCAGCGCAACCCGGTACTCCGGAAAGACCTCGGCCTGCAGGTGATCGGCCATCGCGGTCGCCGCCTTCAGGTCGACCTTTTCGGAGTCTTCGACGAGCGGGTAGATGACGTAGGCCTGCCGGCCCGCTTCAAGGGCCTGCCGGACGAGCCGGTAGATCTCTTCACGCCGCGTCTCGCTGCGCGCGATGGTCCGCACGGGCATCCGGCCTGGCGGCAACCCGCGGATGGTCGACACATCCAGGTCGCCGAACGTCGTCAGCGCCAGTGTCCGGGGAATCGGCGTCGCGGTCATGACGAGCACGTCGGGATTGACGCCCTTGGCCCGCAGGGTCGCACGCTGCGCGACACCGAACCGGTGCTGTTCGTCGATGACGACGAGGCCCAGGGAACGGAACGAGACGCCCTTCTCGACCAGCGCGTGCGTACCGACGACCAGATGCGCCGCGCCACTTCCCACTTCGGCGAGCACGTCGCGCCGCTTCGCGGCTGACAGACTTCCTGTGAGTGAGACCACCCTGAACCGTGACGACGCCAGGAGCCGACGAATCGTCAGGTAGTGCTGATCGGCCAGGATTTCCGTCGGCGCCATGAAGGCCACCTGCTGACCGTTCTCCATCGCCACGAGCGCGGCAATCAGCGCGACGATCGTCTTGCCCGAACCGACGTCGCCCTGCAGCAGCCGGTGCATCGGTTCAGGCCGCTGCATGTCGGCGACGATGTCGCGCAGCGCGTCCTTCTGGCCGGGCGTGAGCCTGAACGGCAGCACCTGCCGCGCCGACTCGCGGATGCGGTCGTCGATCAGGATCCGGTGCGGCTTCCGCTCGCCCCGCGCCAGCCGTCGTCGCCGCAGCAGCCCGGCCTGAAAAAGGAAGAACTCTTCGAAGATCAGTCGCTGCTGCGCCGGCGTGGCCTGCCGGTCGAGATCGGCGATCGATGCGCCGGGCGGCGGAAAGTGCGCCAGGCGGAAGGCGTCGCGGCGCGGCAGCAGATCGTGGGCCCGCCGAACCGGCTCGGGCAGCGGATCCGGCAGATCATCGGGCAGTTCCGAGAGGATGCGATAGAGGAGTGACCGCTGGATGCGCGGCGTCAGGCTGCCGACCTTCTCGTAGATCGGCACGATACGCCCCGTGTGGATCGTCGCCTCGGGCTCGTCTCCTGCGTCGCGGAGGATCTCGTAGTCGGGGTTGCTGATCTGAAGACCCTGGCGATATTCGACGAGACCGTACAGCACGACCTGCTGCCCCGGATGGAACACGTCGCGCAGGAACGCCTGATTGGGGAAAACGGCCCGCGCGGGACCGCTTGCGTCGCGCACGACCAGCTCGAACAGGCGGAACCCGGGGCGTCGCGTGGGGCGGATGCCGGACGTGACCACTTCGCCGATGACGGTCACGTGCTGGCCCGGCCTGATGCGCGCGATCGGGACGACCTCGGCGCGGTTTTCGTACCGCCGTGGCAGCCGCAGCAGCAGATCCTCGACGGTGCAGACGCCGACCCGCTGGAAATCGGCGGCACGCCTGGGACCGACGCCCTTGACGAACTGCAGCGGGGTCGACAGGAATTCGTCGGTCACGCGCCGCTACTGAACCACAATGGCCCGTCCCGGCATGGTCTCGACCGCCTTGATCGACGACGGGAGATCAAACGGCTCGCCGAGTCGGAATCCCGCAGGTGATTCGGGCGTGCGCGAGTAGTAGCTGACGACTTCCTGCAGCACGCTGACTGGAACGCTCACACCGTTGAGCGTGGCCGATTCGATCGTGAGCACACCCTTGCCGTTGGCGGTCCTGAGGATGCCGGTACTCGACAGTTCGACGCGACCGCTGACCCACGCGAGTGGATCGAGCCAGCTTCGTTCGGTCGGCTTGAACGCCGCGTCGAGGTCGACGACCGCGCGGGCGGTGACTCGCCCGCCCTGGCCGATCGAAATCCGCGGCTCACGAACGCCTTCGGGCAGAAACTCGGGCCCGTACACCTGAAAGTAGGCGTTCACTTCACGCTCGGTCAGCGTGGTGCGCTGGATGGGCAGTGGCGAGGCGGCTGCGGGCAGATCGCCACGCGTCACGATGGCGATCAGTTTCTGCTGCAGGCTGCGGGCATCGGCGTGCGCACTGCCGCCCTGCGCCGCCAGCGCGGCGCAGGCAGCCAGCAGCACGGCGGCTGTCGTCACCCATCGCACGGCCCGCATGCGGATCATTTTATCGTGCGTCGCGCGGAGGCGCTCCCGTCGCCGAACGGGTCGAGGCAAGCGCCGCTGCCTCGGCAAATGTGGGCAGCCCCGTCTGGGCCCCCACCGCCCGACAGTTGAGCGCCGCCACCGCATTCGCGAACCGCAGCACGTCGTCGACGTCCGTAAGGGGCCCGAGGCGCAGCAGACCGGCTGCGAGCCCGGCGCGGAACGCATCACCGGCGCCGGTGGTATCGATGACCTCGACCCGGGGGGCCGACACCTGGCGGACGTCGCCCCCGGCCGTGCGGCAGACCACGCCGCGTTCGCCGCACGTGACGATCCAGAGCCGTGCCTGCGGCGCACGCACCGCGAGGGCATCCAGACTTCGCTGCGTGTCGGTGGACCCTGCCAGCGTGTGCGCGAGCGCCTCGGGGACGACGACCACGTCGACGCCGCTCAGGATGGCCTCGGTGTCGGGCCCTGGTGCATCCAGGTCACAGATGGTGACCGTCCCGGCCTCCCGCGCGATGTCGAGCGCCCGACGCGCCGCGGCAGGCTGCGTCGCGTCCACCAGAAGCACACGCGCGTCGGCGATCCATTCCGGGGCGATATCTTCAGCCTCCAGCGTGAGCGCCGCCGGACGGTGCTCGAACACGCGGCGTTCGCCGCTCGGTTCCACGAGGATGACTGCCAGGCGCGAGGACGGAGCGGACCGGAGCGGCGGTGCGCACACCTCGACATTCGCGGCGTCGAGCGGCGCGCGGACGTGGGCTGCCCACTCATCCACTCCGAACGCGCCGACATAGCGTGTCCGCAGGCCGAGTCGCGCGCAGGCCAGCGCGGCAGTAGCCATCTGTCCGCCCGGCTCGAGCCGAAAGGCTTCGAGCCGCTGCTTGCCGACCACGGGTGTCCCCGGGCCGCAGACGGCCACGAAGTCCAGGCTGTTCTCGCCGAGCGCCACGACATCGAACCGCGCGTCCTGCCGGATGCGGAAAGGCACCCCCACCTCGATTCCTCACCCGGCGGCCGACGCCGGCCCCGATGGCACCCGCGCGCCACACTGACACGGCGCGAGCCACAAAAGTGTGCCCCCGATCACAGAATCCGCAACCGATTGACCGGGGCGCGCCGGGTGATCGAGGTCGAATACGAGCTTGTCGCGTGGCATCCCGTTTGCTCGGTCAGATAAGGGTCTTTCCATGCCGTCGCGTCCCGACTCGTCCCGGCCGCCGTTCCGCTCACGGCGGCGCCACCCTCGAATCGCCGTCCTCGGCGAGATCCAGGGGCGTCGCGTCCCGCTCGACATGCCGATTACGGTACGCGATCTGAGCCTGCGCGGCTTCTCGGCCGAAAGTGCCCAGCCCTTCCCTCCGGGCACCCGCCACCAGTTCCAGTTCACGAAACCCGATGGCACCGAGATCCTTCTCGAGGCCACGGCCATCCACTGCCGGATCGCCAGTGCGACCGGTGACGGCCAGGTCACATTCGTCTCGGGGTTCGAGTTCGTCAGCAGCGACGCGACCGATGCGGCCGTCGCCTCCCTCATCGATACGATCACCTCGGTTCTCGCCGGCGACTGAGCCAGCCGCGCCCGCGCTCCCGATAGCGGGCCACGATGCGCTATTGATCTTCGCCTTTTCTTTGTCTATCATCCGCGGCGTCGGATCACCCACTTCTTCCGGAGGCTTGCACGGTGCAACCGCTCACCAAACGGCAGCGCGAGATCCTCGACTTTCTCCAGGATTACATCCAGCGCAACGGGTATGCGCCGAGCCTCGAAGAAATCGGCGATCGCTTCAACCTCTCCTCGCTCGCCACGGTTCACAAGCACCTCACCAACCTGCAGGAGAAGGGCTTCATCCGACGGTCGTGGAACCGCAGTCGCTCCGTCGAGCTGATTGCCGCGCCCACCGGCCAGCGTGCCTTGGAACTGCCGCTGCTCGGCTACGTCGCAGCCGGCGCCCCCATCGAGGCGGTCCCGTCGAGCGAGACGATCGCCGTGCCCGAGCACCTGGCCGGCCGCCGCGACAGCTACGTCCTGCGCGTCAGGGGCGACTCGATGATCGACGAGCACATCCGCGACGGCGACTACGTCATCGTCGAGGATCGCCGGACGGCCGAGAACGGCGAGATGGTCATCGCGCTCATCGGCGGACAGGACGCCACGCTCAAGAAGTTCTACCGGGAACCGGGACGCATCCGCCTGCAGCCTGCCAATCCGGCGATGCAGCCGATGTACTTCGACCCGGCCAGTGTGCAGATTCAGGGAGTCGTTGTCGGTATCATGCGGAAGTACTGAGACTTCCATGAGCCGACCCATCAACTTCACGATCGTGCCCGACGAACCGGCCGATCCGGCCGCCGCGCGCCGCGAATACGCGAACTTCTGCGCCGTCGCGCATACGCCGTTCGACCTGACGCTTACCTTCTGCGACGTCCGGCCGCTCTCCGAGAAGGATCTCGAGGCTGCCAGCAGTTCACACGTCGTGCACGCGCCGGTGGTCGCGCGTGTCGTCCTGCCGTTCGGCGTGGTCCCGGGCCTGATCGCCGCCCTGCAGGAACAGATGCGCATCATCCAGGAAGCCAGCGCGGCCGCCGAACCGCCGCCCGACCGCGGCCCCAGGGGACCGCTGCACTGACGCGCATGGCTCGCCGGGAGTCGACGCCGCGGGCGCGCCCGCGGAAAACCGCGGCCCGCCGGCCGCGCATCGATCCCGCACGCGTCGAGCGCATCTTCGACGCACTCGATGCGATGCATCCCGATGCGTGGACGGAGCTGCACTTCCGCAATCCGTTCGAGCTGCTCGTCGCCACGATCCTGTCGGCGCAGTGCACCGATGCCCGCGTCAACGCTGTCACGCCGGGCCTGTTCGCCAGGTATCCGGACCCGGCCGCCATGGCGCGCGTTCCACCGGAAGAACTCGAACCGATCATCCAGCCCACGGGCTTCTTCCGCATGAAGGCCCGCGCGCTGACCGGCATGTCGCAGGCGCTCGTCGAACGGCACGACGGCCAGGTCCCCGCCTCGATGGACGAGCTGGTGCGGCTCCCCGGCGTCGGCCGCAAGACGGCCAACGTCGTCCTCGGCCACGCCCTCGGGGTGCCCGGCCTGCCCGTCGATCGGCACGTGCTGCGTGTGACGAACCGCATCGGCCTCGTGCGGTCTGAGGATCCCGAAGTCGTCGAAGCCCGGCTCTGCGCGATGCTCCCTCCCGAGCGCTGGACGCGGGCCTCGGACGCGCTCATCCTGCACGGCCGCCGGATCTGCAAGCCGAAGCCGCTGTGCGACCGTTGTCACCTGCGTCCGGATTGCGACTACTTCCGCTCGCCTGGTTCGAAGGCCCCGGCACGGCGCGCAACCGCCCGAAGCCAACGCTCATGAATCGCGACGCGTTCCTGAAGCTCGTCGACGAAGCCCTCGCGTCGATCCCCAGGCGCTTCCGCGACGCCATGACCAACATCGCCATCGTCGTCGAGGACGAACCGACCGACGAACAGCTCGCCGACGCGGGCATCGAGCCGCCCGACACGCTGCTCGGCCTGTACGAAGGCATCCCGCTCACCGAGCGCCAGTGGGCGCACGGCAACACGCTGCCCGACAAGATCACGCTCTTTCAGGGGCCGATCGAGGACGTCAGCGAGGACGAGGACGACATGGTGGTCGCCATCGGCGAGACGCTGATTCACGAAATCGGCCACTACTTCGGCCTCTCCGAAGAGGAGATCGAAGCGATCGAAGAGCAGTACTGGCGCGGCGACTTCGTCGACGAGGACGATGCGGTAGAGTGACGCGCGTGTCCGAGCGCATCCGGTTCCTGGCAGCCGCCGCCGCGCTCATGCTCTGCCTCGTGGCCGGCTCGCCCCCGCGCATCGTGGGTGACGGCGGTGAATACGTCGCGCAGGCGCTGAACTTCGCGCAGCTCGACGGGCCGTCGCTCGGCCGTCGGGCCATTCCCGCCCTGGAACGTCGCATCGCTGCGCTCGATCCCGACCTCGCGACCTGGAACATCGAAGACGCGACGATGGCCGGGCGCGACCGGCGGCGCGACTTCGTCCACTTCTGGTTCTACGCCCTGGTGGCTGCTCCGTTCGTCGGCATCACGGAGCTGCTCGGCATCTCACCGCTGCACGCCTTCACGGCGCTCAACGTTCTCCTGCTCGGCGCAGCCGTCTCGCTCGCCGGACCGCGCATTGGCGCACCGGCCACCGTGCTGCTCTTTCTGAGCCCTGTCGTCTGGTGGCTCGACAAGGCCCACACCGAGATCTTCACCGTCGCACTGCTGACCATTGCGTTCATCGCAATGCGCGACCGCCCGTGGGTGGCGCCGATCGCCGCCGGCGCCGCCGCCACGCAGAACCCGCCGATTGCCGTCGTCACTGCGCTCATCGTCGCGGTCCAGGCGGCGACGCGGCGGGGCTCGATGCTGCGCGATCGGCGGATGGTCAGCGGCGCGGCGATCGGCATGGCGCTGGCGGCGCTGCAGCCGATCTACACGCTGTTGCGGCACGACACACCCTCACTGCTGCTCTACGCCACACGATCCGGACTGCCGAGCCTGGCCGAGCTCGCCGCACCCGTGATCGATCCGTCGATGGGCCTCATCGGCAACTACCCGATGCTGCTCCTCGCGGGAGCGATAGCTCTCGGGGTGAGCGCGCGCCTTGCCCCGCGCGCGCTCATGTCATCCGACCTGACGGTCGCCGCGGCCACGGCGTGCCTCTTTCTGTATTCGTTCGCGCAGACGAGCAATCCGCATCACGGCGGAACGCCGAGCCTGACCCGCTATGCGCTCTGGTTCATCCCGCTCGCCGTGCCGCTCTGGCGCTGCGTGCACGAGCACCGGCTGCTTCGCCCCGCCGTGCTCTGGACCGTCGCGATCGTCTCGGCCGTGCCGAGCGTATTTGCATTCCACCCCGCCGTGCCGCAGAATTCGCGCGAGCCGACCTGGCTTGCCGCCTGGATCTGGAGCCGGTTCCCGACGCTGCACGATCCGCTCGCCGAGGTTTTCTCCGAAACGCACCTGAGAGTCGAAGGAACGACCGTGCCCGTCGCCACGACCGACTGCCGCAAGGTCCTGCTGCAGCACACGCCCGGCGGCTCGTGGCCGCTGGCCTGTCTGCCTGCGCCGCTCGCCGGCGCATGCGCCGAGCCCGGTGCGCTCTGCTATGCAAACCGCGACGGGGCCAGCTACACGTTCAGTCGCCCTTCCGGCCGGCCGCCGGTGACCGTGCGGCACGTCCCGGAAGCCGCGTGGCCGGCCGAAGCCGAAGCCCACGTCCGACGCATCCTGCTCGAGGCCGGCTGGCCGGACATGGCCGACGCTGGGCTCGCGGGGTTCGAGCCTCTTCGGCAGCGCAACGACACGCGCGTGTCCGCCTGGCGGCACGGCCGTCGGGTGCTGCTCGTCCTCCAGGCAGTCGGACCGTCGCCGTGGATCCGGCTGCGCCCGGCGGTCACGACGCGCGGCACGCTCTACGCGGCCCGCACGGGGACGCCGGTTGCTGCGATCGACCTGCCCGCGGGCCCCGACGGTCTGTACGACGTCGTGCTGCCGCCCGGCGACGATCTGTACATCGCGGTGCTGACCGAGGAAGGCGAATCGTGAGCCCGAAGACGACGCCGCGGACGCCGCCACCGACGGTTCATCGCCCCGCGCCCCGGGCGCGTCGCCGTTTCGGACAGCACTTTCTCGCCCCCGCCTGGGCGCGGCGCATCGTGCAGGCCGTCGATCCACAGCCGGGAGACGTGTTTCTCGAGATCGGGCCGGGACGCGGCGCGCTGACGCTGCCGCTGGCCGCCTCGGGCGCTCCCATCCTCGCCGTCGAGATCGACCGCGACCTGGTCGCCCAGCTTGCCGAACAGGTGCCGCGCAACGTCACCGTCATGACCGGCGACGTGCTCGAGACCGACGTTCTCCCCGTGCTTCGCGGCCTCGAGCCGCAGCACCCGCCCGACGCTGCGAGGCTCAGCGGCGGGCCGCAGCGCCGGCGGTACCGGATCGTGGGCAACCTGCCCTACAACATCGCCTCGCCCATTCTCTTCCGCATGCTCGAGTGGCACCAGCGGGAACGGCTGTTCGCCGATGCCGTCGTGATGCTGCAGAAGGAGATGGCCGACCGACTGGTCGCGAAGCCCGGGACGAAGGACTACGGGATACTGACAGTCCTGTTCTCGCGCCACGCCACGATCACCAGGCTGTTCGACCTGCCACCCGGCGCGTTCTCGCCGGCGCCGAAGGTGCACTCGACGGTGCTTCGACTCGCATTCGGCCCGCCGGCCGTGAAGGTCGTCGACGACGCGCTGTTCGAGCGGATGGTGCGGACGATGTTCGGCAAGCGACGCAAGACGCTGGTCAACGCGCTCCGCGACTTCGACCGGACGGCGCCGGCCGTCGTCGCGCTGGCCGGCCTCGACGCGCGACGGCGCCCCGAGACGCTCGACCTGCAGGAACTGGCGCGCCTGGCCGACCTGTTCAGCTCGGTGCATCGGCCGCCTGTGGTATAGTCGTCGCCGCTTCCTGCCTGAACCGGATCCCTCCCAGCGGTCCATCAGGCCGGACGAATCCGACCGGCGCGCCCGCGCCGGCGCCGCCCGTGGACCGTGTCCGCGAGCCGCGCTCGTCCGGCAGTCGTAGCTCGAGGTTTTCGGCGTGTTCGACGCTTTGGGGGCATCGACGTCCGCTTCGGTCGACGTGATTCCGCTCGGTGGCGTGGGCGAGTTCGGCATGAACATGCTGCTCGTCGCGTGCGGCGAGACCGCCCTGCTCATCGACGCGGGCGTGATGTTTCCGGATCCCGATCTGTTCGGCGTCGACCTGGTGATCCCGGACCTGTCGGCCATCGAGCGCCACCGCATCGCCGCGCTCGTGCTCACCCACGGGCACGAAGACCACATCGGTGCGGTGCCGCACGTCTT
This sequence comes from Acidobacteriota bacterium, assembly GCA_003242705.1. Lineage (GTDB taxonomy): Bacteria > Acidobacteriota > Vicinamibacteria > Vicinamibacterales > SCN-69-37 > SCN-69-37. Next base: position 10,060 of record QGVF01000008.1, on the reverse strand, counting down.
CGGCCGCTTCGACGGCCCGGTCTACGGCACGCCGTTCACGCTGGCCCTCGTCGCGCCGAAGCTTCAGGAGTACGGCCACGACCCGGGCGATCGGCTTCGCCCCATCCGGGCCGGCGAGGAAGTCGAAATCGGGCCCCTGCGCGTCGAGTTCCTGCGCGTGACGCACAGCATGCCCGACTGCCTCGCGCTGGCGATCCACACGCCGGCCGGCGTGATTGTCCACACGGGCGATTTCAAGATCGACCAGACGCCGATCGATGGCGCGACGTTCGATCTGCACCGCCTGGCGGAGCTTGGCACGCGCGGCGTCCTGGCGCTCCTCGCCGACAGCACGAACGCCGACCGCGACGGCTTCAGCGGCTCTGAACGGAGCGTCATCCCTGCCTTCGAGGAAATTTTCAGCGGTGCCCAGGGACGTCTCATCGTCGCCGCCTTCTCGTCGAGCGTCTACCGCATGCAGGTGCTGGTGGACCTGGCCGAGCAGTTCGGGCGGAAAGTCGCCTTCGTCGGCCGCGGAATGCAGCACGTCTCGCAGATTGCGATGCGGCTGGGCTTCCTGAAGCTGCCGGCCGGCCTCGAGATTCGTGAAAGCGACGTCCGCGAATACCCCGCGACCGACGTCCTGTGCCTGTGCACGGGCTCGCAGGGCGAGCCGATGGCGGCCCTGCCGCGGATTGCGGTCGACGACCACCGGCACGTCCGTCTCGCCCCGGACGACACGGTGGTCTTCTCGGCCCGGATTATTCCGGGCAACGAGCGGGCCGTCGGCCGGGTGATGAACCACCTGGCCCGGCGCGGCGCCGAAATCATCACCGACAGCGACAAGCACGTCCACGTTTCCGGCCACGGCAGCGGCGAGGAGCTGAAACTCGTGCTGTCACTGGTGAAGCCCAGATTTTTCGTACCGATACACGGGGAGTACCGGCAGCTCGCCCGCCATGCCCGGCTGGCCCGTCTCGTGTCGCCGGGCACGACCGTCCTGATGGCGCAGGACGGCGACGTTGTCCGGTTCGACTACGAGGGCGGGCGCATCGTCGACCGCGTCAACGCCGGTCGGGTCCTGATCGACGGAACCCGCAGCGGCGAGATTGCCGACGAAGTACTGCGCGACCGGAAGCACCTGGCGGGCGACGGCGTCGTGGTTCCCGTAGTGGTGATCAACAGCCGGACGGGCGAGGTGGAATCGACGTCGGAAGTCATCACGCGGGGACTGGCGGTCGATCCGAAGCACGAGGACGTGCTCAGGGAACTTCCGACCCTGCTGCGTCGTACGGTGAGCGATGCGCCGGCCGAGGAACGGACGGACCCCGGGCTGCTCAAGGAACGCGTGCGCCGGGAGCTGCAGCGTGAATTCCGGCGGCGGGTGGGCCGTCGCCCGCTCGTCCTGCCGGTCGTGATGGAAGCGTGAGGAGAACGAGGAGAACTTCGTTGCCGGATGCCGCCTTTGCCCGTCGTCGCGTGAGCGAAGTGATCGGGGTGGTGCTCTTTGCCGCCTCGCTGCTCTGGCTGCTCGCGCTGACCACGCACAGCCCGCTCGACCCCGTTCCGTTCTTCAACGACGTGACGAGCGACGAGGTCGAGAACTTCGCGGGCCGGTTCGGTGCGCTGCTGTCGACGATTTCGCTCCAGCTGTTCGGCTACACGGCCTTCCTGCTGCCGGCAGCGCTCGTCTTCATCGGCTGGCACTACTTCTGGTGCACGAGCATCGACAACGGCTACAGTAAGCTCGCCGGCGCCGCCCTGCTGACTACCTGCGTGGCGGGGCTGCTCGCCCTGCTGGTCGGCGCCATCGATCCCGACGGGACGATGGCGGCCGGCGGCCTGCTCGGCCGGCTGACGGCCAGCGTGCTGACGAGCTACCTGAACCGGACCGGAACGGCCATCCTGCTGCTCACGCTGACCGTGCTCGGCGTCATGCTCACGACGCGCTTCTCGCTCGGGCAGGCCGCCTCGTCGCTCGGCCAGCGCCTCCGCATCGAACGGGGCCTCGTCGCCCGGTTCCAGGACTGGCGTGCCGAACGCCGCCGCCGGCGCGAACGCCAGCAGATCCTTCAGAAGCAGCTGAAGAAGGCCGACCCTGAGCGCGCCTCGGAGATCGAACAGAAGGCGAGTGAGGCCGCCGCCCGCATCCGCGAGGCGCGCCAGTCGCGCCTCCGCGGCCGTCCGGCGCCCGAGCCGGCCGACGAGGACGAGGACGACGAAGACGACGAGGAAGATGTGCCGGCCGCGCCCCGGCGCGCACCGACCATCCTCAAGCGGTCGGCGCCGACGCCGCAGGCGCTGCCGCTCGGCGACAGCGAGCCGCTCTCGCCCGTCGAGCGCCGCCAGGGCGGCTATCAGCTGCCGCCGCTCACGCTGCTCGATGCGCCGAAGGATCAGCAGAAGGTCGACGAGCGCGAGCTGATGGAGAACGCGCGGCTGCTCGAGGAAAAGTGCCGCGAGTTCGCCGTGGCGGGCTCGGTCGTCCAGATCCACCCCGGCCCGGTCGTCACCACCTACGAATTCAAGCCGGACGCCGGCGTCAAGTACAGCCGGATCACCGGCCTTGCCGACGACCTGTGTCTCGCGATGCAGGCCGAGTCGGTGCTCATCGACCGGATTCCGGGCAAGTCGACCGTCGGCATCCAGATTCCGAACCACCGTCGCGAAGCCATCACGCTCCGCGAGCTGCTCGAGTCGGACGTCTACACGCGCTCGACGTCGAAGCTCACGCTCACGCTCGGCAAGACCATCCACGGCGAGCCGTTCGTCAGCGATCTCGCGACGATGCCCCACCTGCTCATCGCCGGCTCGACCGGCGCGGGCAAGTCGGTCAGCGTCAACGCGATGATCAGCAGCATCCTTTTCCGTGCGACACCCGACGACGTGCGGTTCATCATGATCGACCCGAAGCGGCTCGAGCTCGGCATGTACGCCGGCATTCCGCATCTGCTGACGCCGGTGGTCGTCGATCCGAAGCTCGCCGCCAACGCCCTGCGCTGGGCGGTGCGCGAGATGGAGGAGCGCTACAAGCTGCTCGCCGCGCACGGGGTCCGCAACATCGAACAGTTCAACCGCAACGTGAAGGCCGAGCTGGCCGAGAACAGTGAGGCGAAGGGGCCCGACGGGCAGCCGCTGAAGACGCTCCCCTTCATTGTCGTCATCATCGACGAGCTCGCCGACCTGATGATGGTCGCCGGCAAGGAAGTCGAGGAATCGATCTGCCGCCTCGCGCAGATGGCGCGTGCCGTCGGCATCCATCTCATCCTGGCAACGCAGCGTCCGTCGGTCGACGTCATCACCGGCGTCATCAAGGCGAACCTGCCGGCGCGCATCGCCTTCCGCGTCGCCTCGCGGATCGATTCGCGGACGATTCTCGACGGCAACGGCGCCGAGCAGCTGCTCGGCAAGGGCGACATGCTCTACCTGCCGCCGGCCTCGTCGCGTGCGGTCCGCATCCACGGCCCGTACATCTCCGAGAAGGAGACGGATCGGCTGGCCGTGTTCCTGCGCAAGCAGGGCGAACCGGTCTACGACACCACGATCACGGCCGAGGAGAAATCCGGCCCCGAACGGCTCGAGTTCGAAAAGGACGACCTCTACGACGAAGCCGCGCGCATCGTCGTGTCCACCGGTCAGGCGTCGATCTCGTATCTGCAGCGCCGTCTGCGCATCGGCTTCAGCCGTGCCGCCCGGCTCATCGACATGATGGAAGCCGACGGCATCGTCTCGCCGGCGGCCGGCGGCAAGCGCGAGGTGCTCGTCGACCAGAGCTACTTCGACGAAGTGGACGCGCAGCTTCGATAGTCATGCCCATGCGACTCAGAACGTGCAGTTCCGCTCTCGCCGCGATTCTCTTCGCCGTCGTGCTGGTCGGCCTGCCCACGCCGGCCGAGGCGCAGTCGGCAAAGGTCCGCTATGAACGGGCCCTGGCGCGCGAGCAGGCGGCACGCAGGCAGGCCGCCCCATCGCTCACGACGCTGCGATCGATCGCAACGGCCTATGAACAGATCGTCCGCCGCTACCCGCGCAGCGGCTACTCGGACAACGCGCTCTGGCAGGCGGCCGGCGTGCTCCAGCTGGCCTGGGAGCGGGAAGGACAGGCCCGCGATCGCGACAAGGCCGTCTCGCTGCTCGAGTGGCTGCGCCGCGAGTACCCGTCGAGCTCGCTCGTGCGGCGCGTCGATGGACGACTGGCCGAACTGAAGCGTCCTCGCGGAGGTGAGGCCGTCGCGCGCGCCACCGCTCCGTCCGAGCGTCGACCTGCTGCCAGCGCGCCGGCGGCAGCCGGCACCGGTCGCAGCGCCGCATCGCCAGCTTCCCCAGCCGCACGGCCTGCGGCTGCCCCCGCGAAGCCTGCTGAGCCGGTCGCGGTACGAGGGCTCAGTCACACGGTGTTGCCCCGTGGTGAACGGCTCACGTTCGAACTGAGCCGCGAAACGACGTTCGCGGCCGCGCCGGGCGCCGAGGGTCGGGTCACGCTCACGCTCGCCAACGCTGAGGCGGCGCGCGCCATCGTCGAAGCAGCGCGGCGCATCCGTGGACGCGTCATCGAGGCGGTCGATCTCGAGAATGCGGGTGACGGCCTCCGCGTCGAGGTGCGTGTCAAGGGACAGCCGCGTCAGAGCGGCTTCACCCTCTACGGCCCGGACCGCGTGGCCTTCGATTTCGAGTCGCCGTCCGACGCCGCGGAACCGGCGGAAACAGCCGACACCGCGACGCGGCGCCGGGACGCCGTCCCCGCGCCGCCGCCCTTCCCCCTTCCCTCGACTTCCGCGTCTGGCGCTGAGTCCGACGCGAAGCGCGAGCTGCCGGCGGATGTCCCAGCGACGCCGGCGCTCGCGGATTCTCCGTCGTCGACCGATGCCGAGGCGCGGCCGGCGGCCCCCGCTCCGGATCCAGGCGATGCCGACGTGGAGTCAGGCGAGGCGGAAGCCACTCTGGCGTCGACCGGCGCTGCCGACACGGACGAAGTGTCTGACGAGGCGCTCGCCCCGCCGGCGCCACCGTCCACCATCCGCGGCGGCTACTCGCTCGCGCGCCAGCTCGGTCTTGGTGTCTCGCGCATCGTGATCGACCCGGGACACGGCGGCCCGGATCCGGGCGCGCAGGCCAACGGGGTCACCGAAGCGGAAGTGGTCCTCGATATCGCCCTCCGCCTCGAAAAGCTGCTGCTCGAACAACCTGGCTTCGAGGTCGTGCTCACGCGGCGGAAGAACGTCGCCGTGCCGCTCGAGCGGCGCACGGCCATCGCGAACGAAGAGCGGGCCGACCTGTTCCTGTCGATTCACGCCAACTCGAGCCCGCGCCGCGAGACGGCCGGCGTCGAGACGTATTTCCTGAACCTGGCGACCAACCCGCAGGCCGAAGCCGTCGCGGCGCGCGAGAACGCCGCCAGCTCGCACTCGATGCACACGCTGCCGCAGCTCGTCCGCGCCATCACGAACAACAACAAGATTGCCGAGTCGCGCGAGCTGGCCGGCACGGTCCAGGCGTCGCTCGTCAGGCGGCTGAAGGCGCGCAACAGCAGTTTCCAGGATCTCGGCGTGAAGCAGGCGCCGTTCGTCGTCCTGATTGGTGCGCAGATGCCGAGCGTGCTTGCCGAGGTTGCATTCCTGACGAACCGGGCCGAGGCCGCGCTGCTCAAGCAGCCCGCCTACCGCCAGCAGGTCGCCCAGGCGCTCTGCGACGCCATCCTCGAGTACCGCGCGTCGCTCAAGAAGGTGGCCACCGTTACGGCGTCGGCCGAGGGGCGGTAAAATGCAGGGACGGAGACCAGTTTGCAGTCCTCGCTCTCACGTCCCTACGTCGTCAGCGTCATTCCGGACACGCCGGTCGAAGCGGAGCAGATCACGGTGGCCGACCTGCTCATCGGTTCGGTCAGCATGGCCGGAGTGCTCCTGGCCGTGGCGCTGGTGCTCGGACTCGTCTTCGGAGTGCTCCGCGTCGGCTATCTGAAGCTCTTCACGCGGGAACCCGACCACATGCCGCCCGTCAGTCCCTTCGACTGACGACGGTCCCGTCGACGAGTCAGGCCCCCTCGCGGCACGTGTGTGCCCTGTTCACCGATGCGCTAGCGGGAAGCGTCGGAACCTGACAGCATCGGGACCGGCACCATGCGAGCCTGCTCGAGCGCAAAGGCCCGAATGCGGGCCCGACTCCCTTTCAACCCGACAATCACGTAGGTCCAGTCCGGGTAGTACGCCTCGGCAACGTCTGTCGCCGACGGCTCGGGCCTGCCATCCGGATGTGAGTGGTAGACACCGACGACGAGCAGCGGCGGGGAGAACCGCCGCAGGAATCGTCGCAGATCGATGTGCTGGCGATCGTCGATCCGGTAGCGCACCGGGCTCGCCGCCACGTTGCGCATCGGCACGGCGGCCACGACGCTCGTGGTGGAACCGGACAGGCGTCCTACCAGCAGGCCGCAGCACTCATCGGGCAGATCCGCCCGCGCGTGCTCGACAATTGCCCGCCGGACGTCGCGCGGCAGGATCACACGCCGCGGTCGCCTGTCGTGCCGCCCTGTCTGGCCAGCCATCGTCCCCGTGCCTGCCCCGAGCGCTGGAGGGCGTCGTTGATCCACGCGCCGACATCTTCGCCGGCCCCCGGCAGTTGCGCGAGGAACGTCTGCAGGGCCTCGCGGACGAAGTCCGCATTTTCAGTGCAGATGCCCTGCCAGAGATCCGGAGGGCTCGATGCCAGGCGCGTCATCTCACCGAAGGCCTTGCCCGCCACGTGCGGTCCGGTCGCGGCAACGGCCTCGGCCGCGTTCATCAGCGCCGCCGCCACCACCTGCGGCAGGTGGCTCACGTACGCCACGGCCCGATCGTGTGCCGCCGCGTCCATCCAGTGCGTCACCGCGCCAAGTGCCCGCACGAACTGCTCGAAGCGTTCCCGCAGCTCAGGCCCGGCCGATCCTTCGATCAGCAGCCACGGGCGGCCGACGAACAGGTCGGCCCGCGCTTCGGACGCGCCCGGCTTCTCGCCGCCGGCCATCGGGTGACCGCCGACGAACGCGGGAAGACCGGCCTCGTTGGCGGCGCGCATGACGCCGCGCTTCGTGGAGCCGACGTCGGTCACGAGCGCAGCCGAGCCCGACGCCGCAATCGTCCGCATCAGTCCGGGCATCACCGGTACCGGCACGGCGAGCACCACCAGGTCGGAGGTCAGCGACAGTTCCGCGACGTCGGCCGTCGTCCGATCGAGCATGCCTTCGGGGAGCGGCCCCGAGCGCGACGGCGTCCCGACGACTTCGACGCCGGGCCACCTGCGGCGCGCCGCCAGCGCGATCGAGCCGCCAATCAGGCCGGTGCCCACAATCCCGATGCGTCGAAAGGGCGGCTCGGCAGTCCCGCGCGTCATCGCGCCGTCCCCGTCAGGCACCAGTCTTCAACCATCGGACGAACTCCTCGACCGCCTTCCCCACGTCGCGGCCCTCGCGCGCGGCCTCGTCAATCACCTTCACGATCGCGCTGCCGACGACGGCTGCGTCAGCGAACGTTGCCACTTCACGGACATGTTCGGGACGCGAAATGCCGAAGCCCAGCGCGACCGGCAGATCGGTAAACCGGCGGATGCGCGCCACGAGCGGGCGCGCCGATTCCGCCAGCGCGTCGCGCATGCCCGTCACGCCCAGGCGCGAGATAGCGTACAGGAACCCTCTCCCGTGCTCGGCCGCCACGCGCAGCCGCGCATCGGTAGTCGTCGGGCTCACCAGGTAAATCGGGTCGAGTCCACGCGACTCGAGCGCCGTCCGGGCCTCCCCCGATTCCTCGATCGGAATATCGAGCAGCAGCACCCCGTCGACGCCGACCTCGGCCGAACGGGCCACGAACGTATCGAACCCGAGCCGCAGTACCGGATTGAGGTAGGTGAAGATGACGACCGGCACGTCGGATTCGCGACGCAGGTCGGCGACCATGTCCAGAACGCCGCCGAGCGTCGTCCCGGCGGCCAGCGCCCGCTCCGACGCACGCTGGATGACCGGACCGTCGGCCACCGGATCCGAGAAGGGCACCCCGAGCTCGATGACGTCAGCGCCACCGCGGACAAGGCCGCGGAGCACGTCGCGCGAACGAGCCGGGTCGGGGTCACCGGCAGTGACGTAGGCCACGAGACGCGGCCGGTCGGCCGGGGCAAGGGCACGCGCGAAGCGGTTCACGCCTCACCCCCGGCCTGTCGCGCCTCCATGATCGAACGCACCGTCTCGACGTCCTTGTCCCCGCGGCCCGACAGGTTCACGAGCAGGATGGTACCGTCGGGCAGTTCGCGCAGGTGGCGCTGCACCCAGCCAAGCGCATGCGACGATTCGAGCGCCGGCAGGATGCCTTCGGTCCGTGCCAGCCACGCGAATCCGTCGAGCGCCGCGTCATCGTCGATCCATTGGTAGTCGCCCCGGCCGATCGAAGCCAGCCAGGCATGCTCCGGACCAATCGATGGATAGTCGAGACCGGCCGACACGGAATGCGTCGGCAGGATGTTGCCGTGCTCGTCCTGCAGGAGCAGGCTGCGCGTGCCGTGGAGGACGCCGGGCGCTCCCCCGGCGAACCGCGCGGCGTGCTCACCGGGGCTGATGCCCCGGCCGCCCGCTTCGATGCCGATCAGACGGACCGATGCGTCATCGATGAACGCGTCGAACAGACCGATGGCATTGCTGCCGCCGCCGACGCAGGCGACGGCGATATCGGGCAGCCGGCCGGCCTGTTCGAGAATGGCCGCCCTCGCCTCCTGGCCGATGACCGACTGGAACTCGCGGACCATCAGCGGATACGGATGAGGGCCCAGTGCGGAACCGAGCAGGTAGTACGTCGAGTCGGCATGCGCCACCCAGTCGCGCATCGCCTCGTTGATCGCATCCTTCAGTGTGCGGCTGCCGCTGTCGACGCCGACGACCGAGGCTCCGAGCATCCGCATACGGAAGACGTTCAGCGCCTGGCGGGCCATATCGTCGACGCCCATGTACACCACGCACTCGAGACCGAGCAGCGCACAGGCCGTCGCGGTGGCCACCCCGTGCTGTCCCGCCCCGGTTTCCGCGACGATCCGCCGCTTGCCCATGCGCTGTGCGAGCAGCGCCTGGCCGAGCGCGTTGTTGATCTTGTGCGCGCCGGTGTGCGCGAGATCTTCACGCTTGAGGAACAGCCGGACGCCCGTGCCGGCTGCCGCGCGCCGCGCCTCGTACAGCGGCGTCGGCCGCCCCACGCATGTCCGCAGCAGCTCCTGGAATTCCCGACGGAACGCCGGATCCTGCCGTGCCTCGAAGTACGCTCCGGTGAGCTCGTCGACCGGTGCAACGAGCGTTTCAGGAACGAAGCGCCCGCCGAATTCGCCGAAGTACCCGCGCGCATCCGGATCGCGCCGGCCGAAGACCGGTCCCGGTGGCGTTACTGATGTGCTCACAATTCCTCCCGCGCTCGAGCGACGGCCGCGAAGAACGCACGCAGTCGCTCGGCGTCTTTGACGCCCGGCCTTCGCTCGACGCCCGACGATACGTCGATGCCCCAGGGGCGCACCCTGCGGATGGCCTCGCGCACGTTGTCGGCATCGAGCCCACCGGCCAGCAGCAGCGGACGCATCGATGCGAGGCGCGCGGCCAGCGTCCAGTCAGCGCGGCGCCCTGTTCCTCCGCGACGGTCCGGATCGACAGCATCGACGAGCGGCATCACGCCGGCCGGCCACCCGGCCGCAGTCGTCACGTCGCCGTCGTCACGGAGCGGCGCCACTTTCACGATCCGCGCATCCACTTCCAGATAACGATCGACAGGCTCGTCACCGTGCAGCTGCACGACATCGAGACCGGCGGCTCGCACCACCTCGGCGACTTCGCCAGGGGTGGCATCCACGAACACGCCGACGCGGCTGACGAGCGGCGGCAGAGCGCGCTCAATCGCACGGGCATCGGCCGGCGCGATCGCGCGCGGGCTTCGCGGCCAGAACACGAAGCCGATGGCGTCGGCGCCGAGCTCGACCGCCAGTGCCGCATCCTCGGCGCGGGTGATGCCACAGATCTTGATTCGCGGCCGCATCACGCCGTCCCGCCTGCCTCGCGCAGCAGCCCCGCCAGCGCCGCGCCGGGATC
>QGVF01000124.1 GCA_003242705.1 Acidobacteriota bacterium | reverse complement strand
TACCGGAAATCGCCGCCCCCGCCGCCGATGTCTTCCGGAAGGTCGGGCAGCAGCATGCCGAGCTCGCCGGCCTTCCGCCAGGCCTCGCGGTCGGGGCCATGCTCGGCCCGCCACCGTTCCTGTGCCGGTACGAACTCCTGGTGAATGAACTCGCGAATCGTGCTGCGGTAGAGCTCCAGATCGTCGGAGACCCAGGGACTTACGTAGGTGGACAAATCAGTCAGCCTTTTCCGGATGAATTACAGGCCGGCCGTTTGGACAGCCCTGTCGAACACCCGCAAGTAGCAATGACATTGCCAAGCGACGCCGGCCTGCGAGCGTGCCGCCCCTGCCATTTGCGCCTGATTTCGGGCCGTTCGGCCCATCAGCCCTTAGAACTTGGCCGACAATAGTCATCCGACCGGCAGCCTTTATGCTGCCCGCGTGGCGTCGCGGCGTCACCCGGCGTACGAATCGACGTGGACGCCCCGGACGGCGCGGCCCGACGGCTCGTTCATCCGCTGGAACTCGGCATCCCATCGCAGCGCCGTTTCGGTGCTGCACGCGACGCTCCGCTCCCAGGGCACGCAGGCCACCGCCGAGGGCGACGGGAAGTGCCGCTCGAACAGCTGACGATAGAGGTATGCCTCCTTCGTGAGCGGTGTCTTGACCGGGAACCGCTCGGCGGCCGACGCCAGCATCGCATCGCTCACCTCGGCCTCCGCGAAGGCCTTGAGACTGTCGATCCACGAGTAGCCGACGCCGTCGGAGAACTGCTCCTTCTGCCGCCAGAGCACCGCGTCCGGAATCGCGCCCACGAAGGCCTGGCGCAGCGGCCACTTCTCGATCGGCCGCGCGTACTGCGCGGCCCGCGGCAGCTTGACGGCCGGGTCAAGATTCATCGCGACATCGAGGAACTCCCGATCGAGGTACGGCACGCGCGCCTCGACGCCCCACGCAGCGCTCGCCTTGTTGGCACGTGCGCAGTCATACAGGTGAAGCCGCTCGAGCTTCCGGACGGTCTCGGCGTGCAGTTCGGCCGCGTCGGGCGCCTTGTGAAAGTAGAGGTAGCCGCCGAAAACTTCGTCGGCCCCCTCGCCGCTCAGGATCATCTTGATCCCCATCGCCCTGATGCGCCGCATCAGCAGGTACATCGGCGTCGAGGCCCGCACTGTCGTCACGTCGAAGGTCTCGATATGGAAGATCACGTCCGACAGCGCGTCGAGACCTTCCTGAACGGTGAAGTGGAACTCGTGGTGCACCGACCCGATGTGCTCGGCCACGCGTCGCGCCGGCTCGAGGTCGGGCGCACCGACCAGGCCAATCGAGAACGAGTGCAGGCGCGGCCACCAGGCCACCGTGCGGCCGTCGTCCTCGACGCGCCGTTCGCTGAAGCGTGCGGCAATCGCCGCGACGATGCTCGAATCGATGCCGCCGCTGATGAGCACGCCGTACGGCACGTCGCACATCATCTGACGTCGCACGGCCGCCTCGAGCGCTTCACGCAGCACGGCGGGATCGTACGGCGCCGACGGCAGGTGCCCCGCTTCGGCCCAGGCCGGCTCGTAGTAGCGCTGGAACCCCCGGTCGAGCTCGTGACCCAGCAGGTAGTGTCCCGGCGGAAATTCCTGGAAGCTCTCGCAGACGTCGACGAGCGCCTTCATCTCGGACGCCACGTACACGCGGTTGTCGGCATCCCACCCGATGTAGAGCGGAATGACGCCAATCGGATCGCGCGCCACGAGGAACGTCCGCTGCCTCGGGTCGTGCAGGACGAAGCCGAAGATGCCGTTCAGCCTGTTGAGCAGGTCCTTCGGCTGCCACTCCTGGTACGCCGCCAGGATCGGCTCGCAGTCGGACGCCGTCCGGTACTCGTAGCGCTCGCGAAGGCTCGCGCGAATTTCCCGGTGGTTGTAGATTTCGCCGTTGACCGCGAGCACACATCCCGACCGGCCGTCGACCAGCGGCTGTGCGCCGTGCTCGACGTCGACGACCGAGAGCCGCTCGTGCACGAGAATGCACCGGTCGTCGGCATAGACGCCGGTCCAGTCGGGACCGCGGTGCCGGAGGCGCCGCCCGAGCGACAGGGCCTGCTGGCGCAGACCGCTCGTATCGCCCGATTCAGTCGGGCTCAGGATCGAAAGAAGACCACACATGGTCGAGCTCCGGGGGTAACGGACCGCGCCGGAGCCCGATCACGGGTCGCGCACCGGACGTCCGGCAAGAGAAACCATCGGCCTCGTGGCCGTTGGCTTGAGGGGCTGGTGCCGTTACTCGTCGAGGGCAAATGCGAGGAGGGTCCGGTCCGCAACGACCGCGACGTACTGGAGACCTCCGCCGAGGTACGAGACCGGTGCAGCATCGATGGCGCCTCCGGCATCGAAATGCCAAAGGGGAACGCCGGACGACGAGTCTACGGCCATCAGCCGTTCCTTGTCAGCAGCAAAGATCACCCCGCCGGCCGTCGACAGGACGCCTCCTCTGCCGGGTCCTGTGTACATGGTCCCCGGGAAGTCCGTTCGCCACCGGATCTCTCCGGTGTCGACGTCAATGGCGAGCAGTTCACGACGAACCGGGGTGCCGGCGACCCGGCCGGCCCGGCCGCCCCAGACAGCCCCGTCAGGCCAGTCCGGCCGTTCGCTCTTATAAAGGATGCTGCCGTAGCCGTCGTTCGTGAGCACCAGAAACTGGCGCAGCGCAGGGTCGAACGCGGGCGAGGCAGCACCAGCAGCTCCCGCATGGCCTGGATAGACCAGCGTGCCGCCTGGGGTCGGCCGCCTGCCCTCAATCTCGAGCGGTCGCCCCGTCTCGTCGAAGCCGCGATTCCACGTCTGGCGGGCGAACGGCGTCGCCCGCAGCATCCGCCCCGTCTCCCGGTCGATCACGTAGAAAAAGCCGTTCCGTGCGGCCGCATAGACAACGGGCCGCTCGGTACCGGCACCGCCGTCGCCAAGCACGGGCACGAACGTCGCGCCCCAGTCCCGTTCGTCGTGCGGATTGAGCTGGTAGTGCCACCGCAGCCGTCCGGTCGACGCTTCGATCGCGACAATCGACGAGGTATAGAGATTGTCGCCGGGACGCCCGCTGCCCTGGAGCGGCGGCGAGGGTGCCCCGACGCCCCAGAACAGCAGTCCCGTCGACGGATCGTAGGAACCGATGACCGGCGTCACGCCCCCGCCGCGCCGCCACGTGGATCCTTCGCCCCACGTGTCGTGACCCGGCTCCCCCGGTCCCGGCACCGTATAGAACCGCCACAGTCGCCGGCCGTCGTCGGCCGCGTACGCATCGAGATACCCGCGGACGCCTCGATCGGTACCGGCAACCCCGACGACGACAGCCTCGCCGGCCACGAGTGGGGCGGCAACGATCGTGTAGCCGTCGGCCGGGTCGGCCACCCGGACGTGCCACCGGGTCTTCCCCGTCCTGGTGTCGAGCGCGTACAGCTGGCCGTCGATCGTCGGGACGAAGAGGGAAAAGTCGAGCACTGCCGGTCCGCCGGTGCCGGCCCCGTCGACCGAAAGCGCACGCTCGGGAACCGTGCCCTTCGCGCCGCTCGACCAGAGCGGTCGTCCCGATGTCGCGTCGAGCGCAAAGGTCGTCCCGTCGGGCAGGCTCACGAACATCGTGTCGCCGACGACGAGCGGCGTCAGCATTCCTGGTGCGGTAAGCGGAAGCTGGCGCATCCACTGCAGACGCAGGCGCCCGACGTTCGCCGGGGTGATCCGATCGAGCGACGAATGGCGACGACCGTCGACACTGCCCGCATGCGACAGCCATTGCGCGCCAGCCGCCTCCGCTCCGGTCAGGCTCGCTGACGTCACCGGCGGAACTGCGAGCGCGTCTGTATCGCCCTCGTCGGCGCCGGTGTACGGGTTCCCTTCGGCAATGCGCGAGCGGAGATACGCGATGACCTGCCACGCCTGTTCGGGCTCGAGGCGAACGTCGTGCGCGGGCAGCTCGTCGATGCCGAACCTCAGGTGCCTGAACAGCGCCCAGTCGCTCGTGCCGTAGCGGAAGACGCCGGAGTCGAGCGTGCCCCCTTCACCACCGGAAGCATGACAGCCGGCACAGCGCTCGGCGAACAGCCGCTCGCCGGCGGTCAGATCGTCGGACGACGATGCCGGCGCGGTCACGGCCCAGTGCGGATTACCGACGTCCGGCAGGTTCTCGGGCCACACCCCGGAGCCCGGCCGGATCAGCCTGAACATGTCGGACCACGACAGATCCGGCATCCGACCGGCCACCTTGAGCGCGAGCGTGCGGGTCCGCCACGCGAGGGCTGGTACGCGCAGGCTGGCCAGGCCGGCGGCCGCCAGGATCAGCAGGCCAGCGACGAGGATCGCTGAAAACCGGATCCGCACGTCGGCAGCTCAGGGAACGCGAACCGGCGGCTCGCGGCGGCGGGGCGCAATGACCCGCTGCCGCGGAACTGCGGTGGCCGGAGCGTTCTGGGCGACGGTGAACATCCATCCGGCGACAAAGGCATACCCCACCCGCTCGATCGCACCGGAATAGGCCGGCGCCAGAAGCGAGACCTGACCGAACCCGGTACCTTCCTCCGGCTGAACGGTCAGCCACTCGACGCCGCTCCACGCCGTCCACCGGCACGAGGCCCCCGAAGGCTCGACGGTGATCACGGCCTGGCTGCTCGCGGACGGGAAACGCACCAGCGTGCCGGTGTGCACGGGCTCGGCGCCCATGGCGAGCGCGTATGAACAGCCGTCGGTCTGGCCGCCGTCGCCGACGATCTCGTCGCGAACGGCGAACACGTGAACGCGCGGCCGTTCGCCATCCCCGTAGACCTCCAGCACGAAGATGCGGCCCGATTGCTCGTCGTAGGCCACCCCGCCGATGCGGTGATCGTTCAGCACCGGCAGGCGCCAGACCGCATACGGCCGGACAGTCCACGGCTGCCTGCGTCCGGCACTGACCTCCGCCAGCTCCGACGCACGGTACGCCCATACCTGTGGCTGGTAGGGATAGGCGTGCTCTCCCTTGCCATGATGAATCGGGTCACCGCACTCGTCGGCTTCGCCATAGCAGTACGGGCCCGTACCGTGATACCCGAAAAAGAGCACCGACGCCGTGCCCTTGGGCAGGACGACGCCCCGCACCTGCGTGGCCCGATTGAAGACCGGATCCTGACGCGTCCCGTCGCCGAGCGTGGTGTTGTCCTCGGGATAGCCGACCAGCATCCGCGCATTGATCGATCCTCGCGCCTGGAGGAAGTCTGCGGTGCGCGCCACCGACACCGATGGACCGAACGAGGTGCGCGTGATGATCGAGAGGCAGCACTGGCCGGTGAACAGGTCGCCGCCGAAGACGGGCTGCCACTCGGACGGAATGCCAGCCATGTAGCCGGCGTAGAACCCGGGATTGAGCGATCCCACCCTGAGCGGACCGACCACGTCATCCGAACCGAGATTGACCGGACGGACGAAGTGCGACGTGCGGGCGGTGCGCTCGGCATCGTAGAACGAGTACACCGACACGATCAGCCGGTCGCCTGCGACGTGCAGTCCCCCGATCTTCTTCGATCCCGGATCGGACGGATTGATCTCGTCCATGCGCCCGCCGGTCGGATCGCGGAACGGCTGCAGGAGTCTGGCCACGCCTCCCGCTTCGGGCACCTCGAACTCCGCGACGTGCTGACAGTGGTCGTGGCCGACCACGAACAGCGAACCCCGCGCGGGGTTGAAGGCGATGACGCCCTGCACATAGGCAAAGTCGCGCGGGCCGGCCGAACACGTCGTGCCGGCATTCTCGAAGGTGAAGCTGCCCCGGTAAACGAGATCAGCCTGTCCGAGTTCGCGGGGTTGCGCCGCTGCCAGGACGGGCAGCAGGCCGAGAATCAGTGTGACCAGAACGCACCGGCTGCGGGCTGCCACGGTGCACCTCCAGGGAGCATCGATGTACCGCCTCACCTTACTCCAACTTCCGGCCGGCCCAACGTCTTCACCGGAGCTTCATCGGGGCCCCTCCGGCGGCCGATTCAGCGCGACAGCAGCCGCTCGTGCACCGCAACCACCTGTCGAGCGGCACGCGCCCAGGTGAACTGTTCCAGGACCCGCTGCCGTCCCGCCCGACCGAACGCCGCGCGACGATCGGGATCGTCGAGCAGGCTCTGCAGCGTCGACGCGAGCTCATCGGCGCTCTCGCCACTGACGAGTTCGCCCGTGACGCCCGCCTCGACAGCCTCGGGCACCCCGCCGGAGTTGCCGCCAATGACCGGCAGCCCGGCAGCCGCCGCCTCGAGAAAGACGATGCCGAACCCTTCGATGTCGGCACCATCAATCCGATTGGGATGACAGAAGAGATCGGCCGCTGCGTAGTACATCGGCAGATCGTCGGCCGCCACCGCCCCCGCAAACACGACGTCGTCGGCAATGCCGTGATCGCGCGCGCGCGATTCGAGCCGTTCCCGCTCCTCGCCGTCGCCGACGATGACGTACGTCAGGCGGGTGCCCTTTCGACGCAGGATCGCGACGGCGTCGATCATCAGGTCGTGCCCCTTGCGTCGCTGCAGGCGGCCGACGGTGAGCAGCAGCGGGCGGTCGCCGGCCAGCCGCGCGCGCAGCTGCGCCGCGCCGGGCACGTCGGGCCGGAAGCGCTCGGCATCGACGCCGGGGTAGACGACGGTCACGGCATCGAGCCCGATGCCGAACGGTTCCAGCATGCGCGCCGTGTTCAGGCTGTTGGCAAAGATCGCCGAAGCGCCCCTGAACACGCGCTTCATCAGCAGGCTGTACTCGCGCGACAGCAACGCAACGGAAATGTCTTCGCCGTGCGCCCAGCACGCGTACGGAGCCCCGCCACTGATGCGGGCGAACCAGGCCGCGGCCCCTTCGGGCAGCGCACGGGCGCACTGCACCAGCGTGTGCGGGTGACGCGTCGCCCGTCGAATCCGTGCCGCCCATCGGAGGTGTCGCGCCAGGCTCGCCGGCCGCAGACCCCAGTCGGCGCTGCGCATCGGCGTGCGCGTCACCCGCAGAGGCCCATCGTCGATCTCGCGCGGCAGTCCGTCGACCGCGTCGGCCCAGACGCGAATCGACGCGCCGTCGAGCCGCAGCAGGATGTTGCGGAGCAGCTCACCGCTGCCGCCGATCGCCGGAGGGAACAGCTCCGACAGCACCAGCAGGTTCACGTCACTCTCGCGCACGTGGCTCATCACCCGTTCAGGGCCGCCGCAGCATCGCAGCCGGGCGAGGCCGGGTCGGCCGCGCGACGACGTGCGCCACGGGACGCGCGGCTCGCTTCTGGACGGCGGCAAACCCGTCCTTTGCTGCCAGCCGATCCAGGCAGGCCACGAAGGCGAACGTGAACCAGGTCAGGTCGTTGAGCGCCAGTGCGATGAAGCTCCCGCCGACGACGAACCCGGCCATCGACGCAAGACAGGCCGTCGTCATCGATACGTAGAAGCGGGCGGTGTCGTCATCCTTCTTTTCCTTCAGGGCCGCGGCGGCCCAGCGTCGGATCTTCAGCAGCCGGAGGGTGGAACGGCCGAACAGCCCCACCCAGACGAGCGCGCCGAGAAAACCGAGCTCGGCCAGGACCTGGAAGTGGCTGCTGTGTACCGCCCGGCCACGCCCATACCGTCCCTGCAGGAAGTCGTACTGGTCGTAAACATCGGCGTAGTTGAAGAGACCGACGCCCAGAGGCCGATCGATCGCCATCTCGACGGCCACCTTCCAGAAGTGAAGCCGTGACGCCGCCGAGTCCTCGAACTGACCGTCCTCGGGGCGGATCGTCTGCAGGCGCTCCAGGTAGCCCTCTGGAACCGGAACCGTGGCAGCGGCCACGCCGGCGAGCACCAGCGCACTGATGAAGAGCCTGACGCGCTGGGGATGAAACCAGATGTAGACCAGCGCTATCGCAAGCAGTCCCAGGAACCCGCCGCGCGAGAACAGGCTGACGACGGTGTACACGCTGAGCAGGGCCGCCAGGTTCATGCCGATCCGGAGGACCCGGTTCAGGTGCGGGTGCACGTACGACCCGAGGATGACGCCGACGTTCTGCCCGATCGCCCACAGGAACGGGATCGTCAGCACGGTGCCCAGCGCGTAGCCGTTGTTGTCGGCAAAGGTACCGGTCAGGCCGAGGCCGAACTGCACGCCGCCGCCGAGTACCGACGCGAGGCCGGCCTTCGCCGAGTGAAACCCGAACGAACCGGCCACCACCGCCACCAGCGCGGCCAGGTGCCAGCGGGTTTCGACCAGCGTGATCGCCAGCAGGCAGACGATGATGAGACGGGCGAGGAAGTCGAGCCAGTAGAGGCCGCTGCCGATGTCGCTCGCGCCCGGCAGCGACACGGCGGCGAGCGCCAGGAAGGCGAGCGCGCCCCGCGAGATCCAGTGACTGACGTCTGGAAACCTCCCGGAGAGTATGCACGTGCCGAGGAGGATCGCGCCGCTCAGCAGTGACAGGCGCAGGCCCGAGATGTCCCACCAGACGAATCCTTCCGGCCTGAAGAACGCAAACCAGCAGTACAGCAGCAGCGCTGCAAACCGGTTGAAGAGCGCGGCAACGAAGCCAGGGACCGCGATCAGCAGGAAGAGGAGGGTACGAAGCATCGGCGCGTCGTCTCGACGGGCGGCAGCGGGCGGTAGCTGACCTGCGGCGGCATTTCCCGGATCACACACTACCCGCCACCTGTAGGGGCGTCAATGCCTCATGCCCGCGCTCGACCGCAGTACGACGATCCGCCGCCGCACTGCGACGGTGTCCCCACACTCGTGTCGACGCATCGACAGCGTCGCGAATACCGGACCTGTGAGCCCATTACGGTTCTGTCGCCGGTACGCCGCAGGCGGTCGCAGAACGAACTGTTTCACTGAAGCAACTGGCGGGCACGCCCCTTGCTAGCAACGAGGGTCCGGCGGGTGTCGCAAAAACGACACTTCGCGATAACGCGCAGAGACAACTGAACTCACGAGAGCTCGGCGGTCCGCGCCCTGCAGCCCGGGGCTGTGGTTACGGACGTAGGAATTACACCCTCCCGGCAATTCCTCCCGGCTCGGTTGTTCGAGACTCCGCGGCATCGACCTCCGGATGCGGCTGAGGGAAGAACGGAAGGAAAGAGATTGATGCAGGAGAGAAGGCTCATCGCTTGGTTGACGGCTGCACTGTGCCTCGTTGGCGTTGTGCCTGGAGCGGCCCAGTCATTGCCGACACGACTGGTTCAGTCGCAGGATCTGGTCTACGAAGGCAGTTTCACTTTCACCAACGCCAGATCGACCTGTAGTCAGGGGACATACGATTTCGCCTACGTCCAGGGCGCGACGGCATTCAACCCGGCGAACAACTCGCTGTTCGTCGTCGGTCACAGCTACTGCCAGCACGTGGCCGAATGGCGCGTGCCGTCGCTCGGCGGCGTCGCGCCGCTGCTGCAGAACCCGGTCGATCCGACCGGCGGCCGGCTGCAGCAGATCAACCCGCAGGATCCGAACTCGAAGGCCATCGGAGGGCTGCTCGTCGTTGGTGATCGTCTGGTCGTGAGCGGCTTCTCGACCTACGACGGTTCCGGCTCGGCCGTCGCCTCGCACTTCGTGCGCTCGACGACGCTCGGCGCCGGCGGCACGACCGGTCCATTCCGCGTGGGCGATCGCAATCCCGCGTTCTACGCCGGCTACATGGGTCGGATCCCGTCCGCCTGGCAGTCGGCCTTCGGCGGCGACACACTCACGGGCCAGTGCTGCCTGTCGATTATCACGCGCACGTCGTTCGGCCCGTCCGTCTCGGTCGTCAACAGCGCCGACCTGGTTGCCGGTCGGAATCCGACGCCGGCCACGATGCTCGTCGGCTACCCGGAAGGGCACACGACGCTCGGCGGCGGCGATCGGCAGTCGAACGTCTTCAGCCTGACGAGCCGGGTCACCGGAGTCGTGTTCCCCGAGAACACGGCGTCGGTGCTGTTCTTCGGCCGCCACGGCACCGGACCGTACTGCTATGGCGAAGGCAGCGCGTGCGGCGACCCCGAGGACAACTCGAAGGGCACGCACGCCTATCCCTACGTACCCTACGTCTGGGCATATCGCGCCAGCGACCTGGCCGACGTGAAGGCCGGGCGGAAGCAGCCGTGGGATGTCACCCCGTACGCCACGTTCCGCCTGCCCAGCCAGATTCGGTCGGCGCACATCGGCGGTGCGGCGTACGATCCGGCCACCGGCCGCATCTTCGTGCTCGAGGTCTACGGCGGCGCGGACGGCACGCCGCGCATGCACGTGCTGCGCATCAACGGCGCCGCCTCGGCCGCACCGCCGCCGGCGGCCGACACGACCTCGCCGTCGGTGACGCTCACCTCGCCGTCGGCGGGCAGCACGCTGAGCGGCACGGTCACGCTCGCGGCGTCGGCCACCGACAACGTCGGCGTCAGCAGCGTCTGGTTCACCGTCGACGGCAATCCCGTCGGCAGCGAAGACACGAGCGCGCCGTACCAGATCAGCTGGAACACCACGACGGTCGCCAACGGCACGCACACGATCCGCGCCGTGGCGCGCGATGCGGCCGGCAACACGGCCAGCTCGGCACCGGTCACCGTCACCGTCAACAACAGCACTGGCGGCAGCGGTAGTGGCGGAAGCGGCGGTAGCGGCACCGGGGGCGGGGGAAGCGGCCGCGGCCGACGGGACACGGGGGGGCCGTCGGTCGGCTTCACCCCGCCGGCCCCCGGCGCGACGGTGAGCGGACCGCGGACCGTTTCCCTCAACG
>QGVF01000123.1 GCA_003242705.1 Acidobacteriota bacterium | reverse complement strand
CGGGAAAGCTGTGTCGTGCGCACGTCCCGGGGCGCCATCCGGGCCCGGGGGCCCCGCCCCCCGGCAGCTCGTCCAGAGCCCCTTCGAGCACGCGCGCCGCGGCGTCCAGCCCTTCGCTGGTGCGGAAGACGCCAGCCTGGTCCCACATCAGACGACGAATGGAGACCTCGTCGATCGGCAGCCGGCAGGCGGGCCCGGTCGGTGGCGGATCCTCGATCGCGGGCGTCCGCTCGACGGGCCAGTCCGAGACCTCGCAGGCGGTCATCGCGCGCCCGGCGCGCCCGCCGAAAACGAGCCCTTCGAGCAGCGAGTTGCTCGCGAGCCGGTTCGCCCCGTGCACCCCGGTGCAGGCCACCTCGCCGGCGGCAAACAGCCCGGGCAGCGACGTCCTCCCCTCCAGGTCCGTGACGACGCCGCCCATGAGGTAATGGGCGGCCGGGCCGACGGGCAGCCGGTCGCGCGCCAGATCGAGACCGACGCGCGCGCACAGTTCGGCAATGGCCGGAAACCGGCGATGGACGTAATCGGGCGCGAGGTGCTGCAGCGTCAGGTAGACGGGCCGGCCCGTCCGGCGCATCTCGAGGACGATCGCCTGCGAAACGCGATCGCGCGACGCCAGGTCACCCCGCGAATCGTAGCGGGCCACGAACGGCTCGCCCGCGTCGTTGACGAGCCTGGCGCCCTCGCCGCGCAGCGCCTCCGAGAGCAGGTAGCGCGGCTCGCCCGGCACGGCCAGCACGGTGGGATGGAACTGGACGAACTCCAGATCGGCGACGCGCGCTCCCGCCAGGTAGGCGAACGCCACGCCATCACCGGTGGCGACGGTCGGATTCGTCGTCTCGGCAAACACCTGCCCGGCACCGCCGGTCGCCAGCAGCGTCGCACGCGCGCGAGCCTCGACGAGCGCGCCGCGCCGGTCGATGAAGCGCACGCCGCGGACCGCGCCCTGCTCGACTACGGCCTGCACCGCCGTCGCGTGGTCGACGATCGTCAACGCCGGATGCCCCTGCAGCCGCGCCGCCAGCACGCGGGCAATCTCGCGTCCGGTCGCATCGTGCGCGTGGAGGACCCGCCGCACGCTGTGCGCCCCTTCCCGCGCGAGGTCGAGCGCGCCCGACTCGTCGCGGTCGAAGGCCGCCCCCCAGTCGATCAGTTCCCGGACGTAGCGGGGCCCCTCGGTGACGAGCACCTCGACGGCGGCTTCGTCGCACAGCCCATCACCGGCGACCAGGGTGTCCGTGGCATGCAGCTCCGGCGAGTCGTCCTCGCCTACCGCGGCGGCAATGCCGCCCTGCGCGTAGCCGGTACTGCCGGCTGCCGGATCGGACTTCGTCAGGATGAGGACACGTCCGTGGCTCACGAGCTCGGCAGCCGCCCGCAGACCCGCGATTCCGCTGCCGATGATGAGGTAGTCGGCCGAGAGGCGTTCGATCACGGTGGCCTGCTATCCTAGCAGGCTGGCAGCCCCCGGCGGAGCAGCCCGCGCTTTTCCTCATGAAACCCATCCGCATCGACGTCACCAGTGAACGAGGCATCTACCCGGTCGTGATCGGCTCCGGCGCGCTGGCCGGCCTGCCGCAGCTGCTGGAGCGGCAGCGCGTCGGGCCGCAGCGGCTGGTGGTCTCGTCAACGCGAATCTGGCGCCTGCACGGCCGGCGCATCCAGCGGATCCTCCCGCGCGGCGACCGTCCCGTGATGATGGCCGCCGGTGAAGGCGCGAAGACGCTCGCGACGGTCAGTCGCCTGTACGACGCCTGTCTCGACCGCCGCCTCGACCGTTCCGGAGCCATCGTCGCCTTCGGCGGCGGTGTCGTGGGCGACACCGCGGGGTTCGCGGCCGCCACGTGGCTGCGCGGCGTCGGCCTGGTGCAGATCCCGACGACGCTGCTGGCCCAGGTCGACAGTGCGATCGGCGGTAAGGTCGGGGTAAACCTGCCGGCCGGCAAGAACCTCGTCGGCGCCTTCTACTCGCCCTCGCTCGTCGTGTGCGATCCCGACGTGCTCGCGACGCTGCCGCGCCGCGAGTTCCGCGCCGGCCTGTACGAGGTCGTGAAGTACGGCATCATCGCGTCGAAGCGGCTCTTCGATCACGTCGACCGCCGCCTCGACCTCATCGCCGCGCACGATCCCACCACGCTCACCCGCGTCGTCGCCGACTGCTGCCGCATCAAGGCCGACGTTGTCATGAGCGACGAGCGCGAGTCGGGTCTCAGGCGAATCCTGAACTTCGGCCACACCATCGGCCACGCGCTCGAAGCGCTGACCGGATACCGACGCTTCCTGCACGGCGAGGCCGTCGCCTACGGCATGCTTGCCGCCGCGCGCCTGTCGGTTCTCCGCGGCGCCCTCTCGGAAGACGACGAGGCGCGCATCGGTGCGCTGGTGCGCGGCGTCGGCCGACTGCCGTCGGTGGGCGATCTGAGCGCCCGCCAGGCGCTGGAAGCCATCGGGCGCGACAAGAAGGTCGTCGCCGGCCGCCTCCACTTCGTCCTGGCTTCCTCGATCGGGTCCACCGAGATCGTGAACGACGTCAGGACGCGCGAGCTCGTCCTGGCGATGAAGGCGATCGGCATGCGCGACTGAGACGGGCACCTGCACGCGCCATCGGCTGCGCGTTCCCGGGAACGCGCGGCCACCGGTGAAGCCGCCCCGTCCGCTCCTCATGTCCCGCTGCGCCACCCGATGCGCCGCACGATGCCCGTCGTCCCGGCGCGGCCGACGACGGCCTGAACGACCGCGCGGGAGTTGCGGGGCCCCAGTGCCTCGGCCCTCAGCACGACACGGCCGTTCGTGTCCTCCCACACATCCCCATCCCCCTCCCCCACGTCGTCCGAGATCCAGAGGAGGACGTAGGAGCGGTTCGACAGGCCCGCGACCGGAAGGTCGGCCCCCGGAACCCCATGGCCGACCAGGCGCCACTGTGGCGTGTCGGCGCCCCAGCGGTTCGAGCCGTACACCTGTCGCTGTGCCTCGGCCGTCAGCGCGGCTTCGTCGATCGGCTCGCCCGTCGACGGCACGCGCCACGCGCCGCTGAACAGCAGGCCGGCGTCGCCGCGCAGAAGCGGCCCCCAGTCCGCACGCCGTGCGAGCTCCGAAATACCCAGCTCGAGCGCAGCTTCTGATGAAGCCCGAACCTCCAGGTGATCGCGCTGGTTCGCCGACGCCAGGACGTCGACGTCCGTCACGAGCAGTACGCCAAGGCCGATCCCCAGCATCGCGAGCATCACGATCAGCGCGCCGAGCAGGATGACACCGGTGTCGCCGTGTTCAGTCGAACGAAAGGGCCCGCGGAGCGACATCGATCGATACCTCCAGATCGGGAACGAGCCTGTCGACTGAACGCGCCGTGCCGGAATCGGCGAAACCACTTCCGCGGCCCCTGGCCTGGTCGCCGGCGCGCAGGCGGATGCTGGCGCGGATGCGACGGATGCGCAGCAGGTCCGCATCGAACCGGTTGTCGCCCGCGCCGCACCACGGACCGTCCTGAAACTCGGCGGGATCGATCCGCACGTCCGGATCGGACGAGCCCGTCGCACCCCTGCCGTGACGAACGTTTCCTGCCGCATCGAACCAGCAGCTGTCCGCATCCTCGAGACGAGCACGCGCGGGTGCAGCCCGCGTTCCCCAGTACTCGAATGCCAGCGCCGACACGTTGTCGATGACCGGCACGTCCGACTGGTAACCGTCGTACATCCGGAGCTGGTGCGCAGACGCGTCGAAATAGAGCGTGCGCGTCTCGACCGGCACGACGACCGCCTCCGGCTGATACATGGCGACCGGTGCCGATGGCTGGCGCGGCGTGAGCGCGAGCGCCGATCCGACCGGAGGAGCAGCCAGGAAGAAGTCGTGTCCTCCTCCCGGTTCGAACAGCAGCAGGTGATCATCGACGCCGATACCGCACGCCGGATCGACGCCGCACGCCCGGTCCGGCTCCAGCCAGGCGGTGTCTCCCGCGAACGGCTGGGCCAGCCGCGCAGCCACGGCCAGGTCACGGACGCGGACGACAGTGATTGCGTCGGAGCGCGCAGTGCCGGGCGGATCCGGGGACACGGCCCCCAGACGCCTCGGCTGCACGACAGGAACGCAGCAGGCCATCGCCGGCACCGCCCCGCCAAGCACCTCCCACGCACCCGCTGATCCGAGCTCACGAGACAGGATGTCGCCGGCTGCCCTTGCACGCTGCTGCAGGTCGGCACGGTCCGGATGCGATTCGGCCTGGGTCGATTGACGCACGAGCCAGCCGAGTGCCGCGCCGACGACCAGCAGCCCGAGCACCGCGGCGACGAGCGCCTCGGCCAGCGCGAAACCAGTTTCGTGGGACGACGGGCTCACCCGCTGGTCCTCATCCGAAGCGTGGCCACGACGACCGGCGCGAGCTCGCGTCGCAGATCGATGACCGACACGGCCACGAGCAGCAGGTCCGGGCGCCCGGTGACGGGCGATACGAACCAGCGCCGCGTGAAGCGCGCTCCGCTCGGCGGCCCCACATCCCGTCCCATCCATCGCCCTCCTGCGTCGAGGTGGTCGACGAACGATGGCGTGTTTGCATCGAGCGTTCCGGATGGGGCGAAGAGTCCGCTGCCGCCGGCCCCGGGTTCGCGAAAGCTGAGATCGGTGGACGCGTCGAGCCGTGCGAGTGGTTCGTGCGCCGCTCCGTACCCCCACGGCAGGCTCAGCAGTTCGTCGAGCCTCGAACGCGCCAGCTCGACGGCCACCATGTCGGTGCGGGCGCGCGCAAGCGAGAGCATCGCCATTGAGACGAGGTGCGCGATGCCGATGGCGATCGTGGCAAGCAGCAGCAGGGCGACGAGGACCTCGGTGAGCGTGAAGCCGGCGTGACGCGAGGAATCGTGCATGCCCCATGGCAGTGCAACATCAGGGCCACGCAGGCCTCGGCCGCACTCGCTCAGGAGCAGACGACGGGTGTGCGGATTCTGCAGATCACGTCGCGGGCGGGATTGCAGGATCTGCAACGCCCGGCGTGCAGCGTCTCAGGGGTACAGCGACAGATACCAGTCGAGCAGGTTGTCGCCGACCAGCAGGGCGCCCCAGGCGGCCGCGGCGAGGAACGTGCCGAACGGCAGGCGCGTCTGGAGGGAACGGCGGCCACCGGCCGCCAGGAGCAGGCCGACGAGCGCGCCGGCAAGACTGGCCAGGAAGAGCACGACGCCGACCTGACGCCAGCCGAGAAACGCGCCAATCATCGCCAGCATCTTCACGTCGCCCAGGCCCATGCCGTCGACGCCCGTCATCCGCTTCCAGCCCCAGCGGACGAACAGCAGGACGAGCGCACCGGCCGCCGTTCCCATGATGGCGTCGAACAGGCCGGGTGGCGTCGCGGCGCTCAGCACGATCCCGGCGGCGATCCCCGGCAGCGTGATGACGTCCGGGAGCCGCTGCACGTCGTAGTCGGTCCCGAACAGCACGACGAGCAGCGCGGTGAACAGCAGCGCCTTGCCGAGCAGCACCGGTTCGGGCGGCAGCCAGCTGACGGTAGCCGCAAACAGCACTCCCGTCGCAAGCTCGACGAGCGGGTAGCGGACGGAGATCGGGCTGCGGCACTGGCGACACCGGCCGCCGAGCAGCAGGTAGCTCAGCACCGGAATGTTGTCGAACCAGCGGATTGGCGTCCGGCACGCCGGACAGCGCGACCCGGGACGGACGACCGACTCGCCGGCCGGCAGCCGCGCGATACACACGTTCAGAAAGCTGCCGATAGCCAGGCCGAACAGAAAGGCGAGGGCGGCCAGCACTCAGTCGTGCCTCATGCCCTGCGGCAGCGGCAGCAGCGATGACGATGGGTGCAGCGAGACGCGGCCGGTCGCCGGATCGTAGGCGAACGGCACGCCGGTCGGGTCGGCCGGCACGCCGCGCAGGTAGCGCGCCGCCACCAGGTCCTGCCAGCTGCCAGGCCGCTGCCCCGTTGCCTCGCGGTAGCGCTCGATGATGGCTGCGAGCTGGTCGAGGGCGTCCAGGGCATCGAGCTGAGCGAGCGCGCGCTCGGCCGCGCTCACGAGGTAGCCTTCGCCCGAATTGAGAATCTCGGCGAGCAGCTGACGCGCCCCGTCGCGATCGCCGCCCTCGGCGCGCGTAATCGCGGCCACCTGGTGCAGCCAGTCGGGCGCGCCCTCCATGGCGGCGGCCCGCTCGAACCACTCGGCCGCCTGCAGGTAATCGCCGGTGTGCCAGTAGTGCACGAACCCGATGTCGTGCGCGTACTGCCACCGATGCGGGTTGTGACGCAGCCCCTTCTCCAGCAGCTCGATTCCCTGATCGGGTCTCCCGGGACCGTTCGGCGGATCCATCGACAGGAAAATGGCCCCGAACCGGTACACGATGTTGAAGTGCGGATCCAGCGTCGTCGTCAGATCGAGCAGCGGCTGGAGGAGCTCGAACCGGCCTTCGATCCGCGGTGACTTGCGATCGCGCCCGTAGTGCTGGATGGCGCGCATCCAGTACACGTCCGCCGCGAGCGCATCGAAGTTGAGGAAGAGCCGATCGGCCGCCTGTCCCGACCGCAGGTACAGCAGCCGCTCGGCCGGAATCGGCAGCGGCCCGTCGACGTCGCGCGCATGCAGCACGGCCGCCGCGGCGCCGATGCCGGCCGCAACGACCAGGATGCCGGCGAGCCCCCGCAGCATCACTTGAACTCCCGTCGCGAGAAGAGCCCGACCGACGCGGCGATCAGCGCCGTCGCGTAGAGCGCCGCGTAGGCGAGCGTCATCGGAACGAAGCCGTCGGGCAGCGGCAGCCCGTGCACGACCTGCGACTTGATGTCGAAGGCCGAAAACGCCGGGATGATCCACCCGACCGCCTGCACCACCCACGCCACTGCCGGGCTCACGTCGACGATGTCGCCGAAGCGGCGGAGGTCCTGACTGAGCAGGCCCGCAAGGTAGAGACCGACGGTGAAGACAATCGACAGCAGCGCGCTCGACGAGAAGGTCGAGAAGAACAGCGCCACGGCAATCAGCAGCGCAAGCTCGGCGCCGATCATCACCATCACCAGCAGCAGGCGCGGGTCGACGACCGGCGCGTCGAGCACCGCCCGGTACTCGGGCGTCATCCGGAAATGCGCGAAGGTCAGCATCAGGAACAGCGCGGCGGTCATGCCGGCCACGTTGACCATCACCGTCAGCAGCAGCCCGGCGAACTTTCCGACCACGAACTCCCAGCGCGGCAGGGGCTTGGTGAGCAGCGAGAAGATGCTGCGCCGATCGATCTCGCGTGCGACGAGCCCGACGCCGATGACGATCGCCATCAGCACACCGGCCAGTTCGATGACCGCGAGCCCGAGGTCCTTGATGATCTTGACGTCCTGCCCGGCCGTGATCTGTGCGATGAGGATGGCCGAGGCCACGAGCAGCAGCGCGAACGCGCCGATGGCGTAGAGCACGCGGTCGCGCACGCCCTCCTTGAACACGTGCCAGGCGACGAGCCCGATGCGGCGGAGCGTCGGTGTCATCGTGCGGCGACCTCCCCGCGCCCGGCGCGCGCCGCGGCGTCGTCGCCGGCATCGCCGTTGAGCGCGCGCACGAACACGTCCTCGAGCGACTCCCGCCGCGGGATCACCGACTCGAGCCGCAGGCCGGCGCCGGCCAGTGCGGCAATGACCGGCTCGGGCCGCGTTTCACCGTGCAGATTGACCACCGCGCGCCCGTCGGCGAGCCGCTCTACGGTGCCGCCGGGCACTACCCGCGCGAGCACCTCGTCGTCGCCGCCGCTGACCGTGAGGCGCCAGCCGGTGACGTGGCGCGACGCGAGGTCGGCGACGCGCCCCTCGGCGACGAGCCTTCCGCGCGCGATGATGGCCACCCGCTCGCAGAGCTCCTCGGCGTCGGTCAGGATGTGCGAGCTGAACAGGACGGTGCGTCCCTCGGCGCCGAGCGCGGCAATCATCGCCCGCACGTCGCGGCGGCCAATCGGGTCGAGGCCCGACATCGGCTCGTCGAGGACGACCAGCTCGGGGTCGTTGACGAGCGCCTGGGCCAGGCCCACCCGTTGCACCATGCCCTTCGAATACTGCCGGAGGGGGCGACGCCGGTCGGCGGCCAGGCCGACCAGGTCGAGCACGTACTCGACGCGGCGCCGCCGCGCTTCACCCCGGTAGCCGAACAGGCCGGCGAAGTAGCTCAGCAGCTCTTCGGCAGTCAGGTGGTCGTAGAACGTCGGGTTCTCGGGCAGGAAGCCGAGGCGCTGCCGCGCGGCCGTATCGCCGGGCGGCAGGCCCAGGATGCGGGCCGTGCCGCGCGTCGGCCAGAGCAGCCCCATCAGGAGCTTGAGCGTCGTGCTCTTGCCCGCCCCGTTCGGCCCGAGCAGACCGAACACCCCGCCGGTCGGCACCTCGAGGGTCAGGCAATCGAGGGCGCGCTTCGGCACCGGCCGCCAGAACCCGGTCAGGAAGTCCTTGGTGAGATCCTGCGTCGTGACAGCACTCATGCCAGCCAAACCGCGGCTCCGGCGTTCGTTGCCGGCGCGTCACTCGGCGGCGGCGCCTGCGGCTTCGAGCTCCAGCCTGATGGCGTACTCGAACGCCGACTGCTGCAGGGCCGGAATCCGGACGCCGTTGATGAAGTAGGTCGGCGTCGAATTGATTCCGATGGCGCCGCCGTCAGCGATGTCGCGGCGAATCTCCGGGAGGAGCCGCGCGTATTCACGATCGAAATCGGCCACTCCGAGAATTCTTTGAACCGCAGCCCGCAGCTCGGCCTTCGTCTTGCCCTGATTGGCGTAGATCCAGTCGACCATCTCCTCGTACCGGCCGAGCTCCTTCGCCAGGCGAGCGGCCGCCGCCGACTCACAGGCCGCCTCGTGGCCGGGAATCGTCGACATCGTGTGGAAGTTGCACTCCGAATTCCACGGCCAGTCCTTCACCACGTACTTGATGGCGCCCGGATGCGACGCGGCGAACTTCTCGAGCACGGGCGAGTACAGCGCCTCGTAGGTCCGGCAGGCCGGACACTCGTAGTCGTTGAACTTCACGATGACGACCGACGCGCCCTCCGGATCGATGCCGAGATCGACGCGCGGCTGCAGCTTCCAGCTCTCGGCGAAGTCGAGCTGCTCGGATGCCGTCTGCGGACGGCCCCCGCCGGCGGCGGCCATGCGGGCCGCTTCTTCGGGGCTCGGGAACGCCACGACCACGGCCACCGACGCCAGCACGAAGACGATCGTGGCGACGAGCGCCGGCGGGTTGCCGACGACGGCATTCAGGTCGCGGCCGATCCGTGCGGGCAGCTTTGACAGGTCGACCGGCCGACTGCGGACTGTCGCGATGAAGATGCCGATGACCGACGCGTACGTCCCCAGGCACAGCAGGCACACCGTGTTCAGCACGGCAAACGACGCGTAGCCGAGATAGAGCACCGTCGCCAGCCCGACGATGCTCCACAGGAACAGGTAGGCGGCCGCCGGGCTCGGTTCGGTCGTCGTCGGTCGTGCGAAGGCGGCGATGAGCAGGGCCGCGCCGAACCAGATCAGACCGCCGATGGCCACCGGAATGCCCCACACCGACCCGTAGCGGCTCAGATAGGCCTGCGTGCAGTTGAACGTCTCGCCGACGTCGCACACGCTGACGTACGTCGGGTCGGTCAGCAGCTTGTAGTGCACCCAGGTCGAAGCCCCGGCGAAACCGAGGCCAACGAGGGCCAGAATCAGGATGACCGTGCGGGTTGTGGACGACATTCCGCAGATTCTGCCACGGAAGCCCGTCCCTTTCACTGGATGGGCGAAATGGGCGAGACGCCGCCGCCGGGCGGACCGGACATCTGGGCCTCGGTCGGCGCCGCGGTCGCGTCGACGTTCTGCCAGATGGTCATTTCCGTGTTGACGGCAAAGGCGCGCGCGCCGGTGCTCCCCGGTCCCACGGGCACCGCCGTGGCGTAGAACCCGGCCACGGCGGGTGTGCCGTTGCAGTCGGTCAGGCCCTCCCCTTCGACGGCAGTCGACTCTTCGAGCGTAAAGCGGAAGCCGCTCTTGACCGGCACAGCCACGGACAGCTCGGCGGGCACGAACGGCACGCCGCCGGCCGGCGGCGTGGCCAGGACGGGATAGCTGTCGGCAAAGGCCCCGCCGCCACACGTCGCGGCGTAGGCAATCTCGGAAGACGTCGTGACGCGCAGCGTCGCGATGGCCGACGCCTCGTTGCCCGTCATCCGCGCGCGCAGCAGACCGGGAATCGCGATGGCCGCGATGATGCTGATGATCGCGACTACGACGAGCAGTTCAATCAGCGTGAAGCCGGAATCGCGTCGAGGCCTCATGCGCCGTGCGGTCTTCGCCGCCGTCGACGAAGCGTGCGGTTCGATCTGCTGCATGGACGTCTGCCTCTGACGAAAAACGGGCCGGCGCCGGTATACCCGACTGCCGGCCCGTACCTCCGGTGCCAGAGCGCCGGAAGGTCGCGTGTGCCTGTTTACTGAATCGGCGAAACGTCGTCATCCGCCCTCAGCGGCTCGCCAGGCGCCGCACCGGTCACGTCCTGGAAGATCGTCATGTTCGTGTCGACCGCGAAGCCACGCGTGCCGGTGGTGCCCAGGTTCTGGGGCACGGCGGACGCGTAGAAGCCATCGACCGTCGGCTTCTTGTTGCAGTCGTCCGGGCCGGCCGCCGAGCCGGCCGCGCCCCGGAGCGTGAACTCGTAACCGCTCTTGATGATCGGCGCCTCCGCGTTGAACTCAGCCGAAATGAAACCCTGGCTATTCGGTGCGCAAGGGGGCGGACGGCCAAGCTGTTCTAAGG
>QGVF01000122.1 GCA_003242705.1 Acidobacteriota bacterium | reverse complement strand
GTATTGTCACGCTTCGCGCGCTCGAGGAGGCGCGCTTCAAGGGCCGTGCGAAGCGCTTTTGCGGTCGTGTACTGCCGTGGCGCCACCATACGGAACCTGCTTCAGTATCCGCCGGATGCGTTGCCTCGTGCGGACTGATGTCTGTGCGGACGCGAGCTGTTCGGGCAGAACGAGCCCTCGCTTGAGGGCCTCGTGGACGGCCTGCCCCTGCAGGTCATGGCTGAGCGTGTTGTCCGCGATCACGTCCACGAGCGTGCGCAGGGTCGTCGTGACGCGCACGCCGTCGATCGTCTCCACGTCGTCATCCTGCAGCCTCGCACGATGCAGATGGAGAACGGCGGGAGTCGCGGCCATCCGCCGAAAGCCGGGCGGAACGGTCATGTCCAGTCGCCGGGGCATCGCATCAGACAGCTCATGCAGCGTCAGCGCTGTCGCGTGGCTGAACGTGCCCTGAGGTTCGCCGGTCCGGTTGTGCGACCAGAGCTGCCAGAGTATGAGATCCGGCCGTGTCGGCGCCGGGAACCTGACCAGCCGGTAAATGCCGCGGCGCTCGCGTACCCAGTTGCCGACCCGGACGTGGTACGCGTGCGTGTTGTCCGCGTAGCCGACCTCCCTGGCCTGCCGGGCTGTGAAGTACCCGCCCTGGCCTTCGGCCAGCTCGTAGAGGCGGGTCTCGAACGGCTTGATGTCCATACATGGGAATATTACCTCGAATACTTTGAGGTTTTATTACCTATATCGCCATCTTCAGTGTCACTTCCTCTCGGCGGCGAGGCCAAGCAGTACCAAATTCGCCAGGTGCGGTCGAGCGATACAATCTCAGGTTAGGGGGTCGATGGTGAGCGACTACCACATCAACATCTTCTACATCAACATCTTCTACAGCGACGAGGATGGGGCGTACATCGCCGACATTCCCGATCTCGAAGCGTGCTCTGCATGGACCAGACGCCGGAGCAGGCGCTAAGCGAGGTCGAACGGTCGAAGCAGCTCTGGCTGGAGGCCGCGAAAGCGTCAGGAAAGCCAGTTCCGCTTCCGCGCTATCGACCGGCGATCTACCAGACTCTGTAGACCGGCCG
Organism: Acidobacteriota bacterium; assembly: GCA_003242705.1. Taxonomy (GTDB): domain Bacteria; phylum Acidobacteriota; class Vicinamibacteria; order Vicinamibacterales; family SCN-69-37; genus SCN-69-37. The sequence goes on along the minus strand of QGVF01000122.1, from coordinate 9,661 downwards.
ACCTGGGCCGAAGGCCCGCCTTCGAGGGCATCCAGAACCTTCAAGGCGGCGTCGATGCCGTCGGCCGCACTGAAGGCCGATGCCCGCATCGCGCTGTGCGGCATCGCCACCTCTCCCGAGCGTAGGCCACCATGAACCGTTGGCCGTCGGCGGCTCCTACCGTGGGCTGAGCTCGTTGTTGGGCAACACCACCCACTGACGCGCCCGGACCGTGACATTGCGCGCGTTGACGCGAACCTGGACGCGGCGGGGACGCCCGGTGCGGTCCGACTCCCCGGGTTCCACGGCCAGCAGATATCGCGCACCTGTCTCGCGCGCGATCCGCGCATAGGCTGCATCGCCGCTGTCGACCAACACCTCAATCATCGTGCCGCCCGAAACGCCGGCGATGTGATCGAGCCAGCGCCCGACGAGCGCACTCTCGCGCGCCACGTTGAGCATCTGCCTGGAGGCTGTTCGCGTTTCAGCGCGAAACTGCCGCAACATGCCATGGTCCACGAAAAGCGAATAGATGGTTACGTTCGCCCGAGCGGCCGCCTGTCCAACCTGCTCGGGCAAATCGCCGATGTCGGGTCGGCCGCCCGCGCGGTCACTCGCGACAACGCCGGCGCTGGCGAGCACAAGGACCTTACGGTCCGGAATCTGCGCCATTCGATCGACGAGCTCACGCAGCATACCGAGGCCCGCCTGTGCCTGGATCTCGAGTTGGCCGGCCATCGAAGCGATCTCACTCGCGAGTTGACTTCCGCAATTGAAGTCAGCCCCGCAGTGACGGAGTGTGATGGCATCACGATCGCGACCGGCGAGAAAGTCGACGATCTCGGAGGGCTGAAGCGCCGAGAAGCGCCCGGCTGACACCCGCGCACCGCTAACCTGATCGAGCGCACGAACGACCGCCGCGTGATCGGTCGTCGGCTCCACACGCGGGCCCTGCGGATACGCGAAGAGCCCGACGAGATCGGTGTCCGGCAACTGGTCGATAAACCGTTGGGCGGCCACGACCATGCCACGCGAATCCGCTGCGTCAAACGACATCGTGTCGATCGCCAGCATGAATAAACGGCGGCCGCTCAGGACCTGCCCGGCCGCTATCCCTGGCACGCCCTCGCGGGGCGCACTCGACTCGGGCACACCGACCAACGCGGATTCCTCACCATAGCGAACGAACTCCGCGGATACGACCCGGCGCCGCGTGCCGCCGATACGCACGTCAAAGTCGTCCGCCGTCAGGCCCGGCACGGGGCTCCCATCGCGATTGACGACGTGCACGTCGACAACGACGAGGTCAGCCGCCGCACGGAAGACCGGCCCTTGAGCCTCTTGCGCCGAGAAACTGACGCCGACCGCTAGCGCGAGGATTGCGGCGCCAGCGGCCGACGTCACCCGACCCAGAGAACAGCTATCAGCACCCGCTAACACAGATCCATCTACTCTGATAGTACTCGTCAGACACCTGCTGGAACTGCGCCGGCTCTGAGTAGACAGTAGCCACGCTGCTTGCGATCTAGTACATCTCCCACCATGCGGTCTCCGCGTTCCCGTATGGCCCGCACTCAATGACATCAATGCCGCCGAGATATGGCATAACCGTCAGACATCCCGAAGCGCGGGCGTCCTGTTTCTGAGCGAGGGCGGCAACGCCGATCACCGCCAGGAACACGGCATCTTCATGGGCCGGCACTACGCGGCCTTCGCGGGCATCACGCACGGGCAGAAGGTCCACGACTTCGTCGAGCGCCTGCTGGCACGCCGGTTCGCCACGGCGCATCGAGTCGGGAGAACCGGACGCACTCGCCTCTTCCACGTCCAGCACAAGCCGCTGTACGCGGCGCTCGGCGAACCGGACAACCGCCACCGGAAGTCCATCTCCCTGGGCCGTGCCGTCGAACGAATGATGTTGCTCGACGCGGTGCTGACCGACCGCGAGGTCGTCTGGCTCGCCACCGAGCGCGACAAGTGGCGCCACTTCGTGAATCATCTACGAGGCCAATTGCGCGAAGAAGACTACCCGCGCCTCGTCTTCGGCAAGGGCGACAAGCAGACCGTCCGCCACTTCCCGGACAAGCTGCCGATCGGCGTCGATACGAAGAACGGTCGGCACATCTTCGTATTCCTCGCTGTCGACCGCACGCCGATGGACTTCCGCCAGTTTCTGTTGCGGCACGCGGAGTTGCTGATCGGGCTCCACCGCTGGACGATCCGGGTCATTCTGCCGCGCGAACGGGCGAATCTGCGTCGTGTCTATGAGTCCGCCGTCTACGACCAGCTATGGCACCCGTTGCCCTCCTCGTTCAGGGACGATGTTCTCGAGATTTTCCACCGTCGACGCGAAGGCCGGCTCCCTGGCCGCCTCAGACTCGACACGCCGACGCCAGACGTCCACACGCCGAGCGGGCCGGCGCTCACTGCCCTCTATCGCCGATGGCTCGAGGGCGGCGACGAGGTGGTGTCACTGGCCCGCTCCCCAGCCCATCGTGACGCGCTTGAACGTGGCCAGGGCGAGGTCGAGTGCGTCGTGCTTTCACATCGATATGGCTATCTCTCTTCGCTGGCCGGCACGTCGTGAGGGAGAAGAGACCGGGGATGAACCCTCGACAGTAGTTCATCCCCATTTCCCCTCGTACCACTGGCGAGACACATCGACACCGGCTGAGGTGTCGCGTGCAGGAGTGGGCGGCGAACTGTTGTAGCGACGCGGCTTGCCGTGAGCGGTGACGCAGACGCGGCGGCGTCTTCTGCCGCCGCTCGTACCGCACGCGCGCAGTAATCGCGAAGAGAGGGGGCGTGAGCGACCCCCACTCCGTACCGCCCTGGCCGCCCCGGGGGTCGCTCACGCCCCTGCCGTCCACGTCGGTGTCGCGCGTGGCGAGTGGTTGTCGCGTCCCGCAGTCCGCGGGTCAGCGTCAGGGCCAGGTGCATGTCCACATGGTGCGGAACGCGGTGGACTCGCCGCGCGACTCGGATCTGCTGGAAGATTTCGCCTCGAATCGGCGTTCAAGGATGTAGAGGCCATGACCTCGTCCTCTAGACACGCACGCTCCGATGCCAGAGGCTACGGGCGTGCTCGGTGCGGTCAAGGTTTCGCTCACAGGCTCGCCGCGTGCGGTCCCGCGCACACCGTGCCGACGCACGCGACCTTGACCGCACCTCCGCGCGCCCGATACAGGGGCAACTATCGGAGCGTGCGGTAGACCAGCGATGCACCGGCCGATTCGCCGCATGCATTGAGCGTGCGGGCTGCCTCCCAGGCGGCCCAATCGGCGGCACATCACCGCCGGAAGCCGGCCGCCAACGCTGCCGGGAACCGCGTGCCCTCCCAGGGAACGCGACTGAACAGGACGTGCGCCCAAACGCCCGTCCCGCCGGTAAGCCGCAGGCTGCCGGAATGATGCCGGTCCAACACCCGCGTCAGCGCTGACACCACGCGTGGGCCGTCCAACACGGTCCGGCTCCTGCAGCGCCTTCATTCACCGAGCTCACATGCGTTGCCCAGCCGCTGGACGCGGCCGTGGCCGGAGGGTTCACCATGAATGTCCCGTCGACATCACACGTGCACGGGGGCAGGACCGAGGCGACGTGGCCAATGCTCCTGACCGTGCCGGAGGCTGCGGAACTGCTGCGCACGTCGCCACGCGGCGTCTACGCGATGGTCGAGCGCCGTCAACTGCCCGGGGTCGTCCGCATCCGTCGTCGCGTGCTCTTCCGCACGGACGCGCTGCTAGACTGGGTTCACCAGAAGTCGGCGCCATCGCTGGAGGAGTGAGCGATGAGCGTCACAGTCAGACCATACATCACGGGCGGATGGGAGACAGACATCCGTGTCGTGCTTCCCGACGGCACCGTCATTCGCGAGCGCAAGAAGGCACAGCAAACGAGCGAATCTAGCGCTCGGCGCTGGGCCGAGACTCGCGAGCGACACCTGTTGCTGCACGGGACGCCGAAGCCCGTCAGGGAGGAGGGGCAGAAGACACCGACACTACGTGAGTTCGCGCCGCGGTTTCTGGAACGGTACGCGACGGCGAACCGCTTGAAGCCGAGCGGCGTGTCGTCGAAGGAAGTCGCGATTCGGGTGCATCTGTTTCCGCTGTTTGGAGACAGGCGCCTGGACGCGATCGCTACCGAAGACGTGCAGCACTTGAAGTCGGCGATGGTCGCCAAGTCGCCGAAGACCGTCAACAACGTGCTGACGGTGCTGAGTGTGATGCTGCGAACCGCTGCCGAGTGGAACGTGATCGACCGCGTGCCGTGCACGATCAAGCTGCTGAAGGCGCCGAAGACTACGGCGTCCTTTCACGACTTCGACGCGTACGAACGGCTGGTCGACGCGGCCCGGACGGATGCTCTGGCGTACCTGATCGTGCTGCTCGGTGGCGAAGCGGGCCTCCGGTGCGGCGAGATCATGGCGCTCGAGTGGTCCAACGTCGACCTGAACAAGCGGCAACTCTGCGTGGCCCAATCCGAATGGAAGGGACACGTGACGATGCCGAAGGGAGGCCGGCTGCGGCACGTGCCCTTGACCCGACGGCTGGCTGAGGCACTCAACAGTGCGCGGCATCTGCGTGGCAAGCGCGTGCTGTGTGATCGGGACGGCGCGTCGGTCACGCAGAAGGTCGTGCAGGTGACCGTCCGACGTGCTGCCAGACGGGCGAGCGTCAGCCCTGGAATTCACATCCTCAGGCACACGTTCTGTTCGCACCTGGCGATGCGAGGCGCGCCGGCGAGAGCGATTCAGGAACTCGCCGGACACCAGGACCTCTCGACGACGCAGCGTTACATGCACCTCAGCCCGGCCGCACTGGACGCGGCGATCAGGCTGCTGGAGGGCGGTTTGGAGGAGCCGACCCGCGCGGCGTTGGAGAAATAGAGGAGGCGGCGGGAACGGAGGGCCCGAAGGCCCGTGTTTATTGAGGAAAAATGGTGGAGGCGGCGGGAGTCGAACCCGCGTCCGAAAGGCCTGTCGCTGCAGAACCCTACATGCTTAGCCGTTCTTTGAATGTCGCCACCGGCAGGGTAGAACGGCCAACCGCCGGCAGCCATCCCGAATGTGTCTCGTTCCGACCTCGCCGGGCGCGTGTCGGAACCAGCCTACTGAATGGCGTTCCTGTCCGGCCCGTAGGCTGACCGGGAGGAACGTCGCGGCTTAATTAGGCCGCGAGTGCGAGCTGCGAGTCCGCAGTTGCGTTGTTTGTTCACCGGTTTAACGAGCGAGATGAACGAGCTCGGCATGCATTCCACAGTCCCTTGCCCCCGTCGAAGCCTGTCGCCCCCGAAACCGGAGAGCACGACGACTGTGTCGTGACTGTCCCATTGTCACATCCGGAACGGTGCGTCGCAAGAGCCGCGCGGCCGACGATGGCCCGGGCGGCCGCGGCGCCGCGAGAGCGCAGGCACGGCCGGGGGGCGGGTCTTACGGCTTCGGGATCCGGATCGTGCTCACCATCAGGCTGCCGCTGAGCACGTAGACCAGGGAAAAGATGTGCAGCGTGCCGGGGCCGATCCGCACCTCGCCCAGCCACATGTCGTTCTGTACGTGCCCCATCCAGAGCGCCAGCGCGAGCAGGCCGACAATGACGATGCTCGTCGGGATCGGGGTGCCCTCGAAGTATTTCACCTTGCCCGTGTCCTCGTCGGTCAGTTCCGCCGACGTGACGTTGAACCGCGCCAGACGACTCACGCCGCAGACGACGAAGTAGGTCAGGCAGACCATGTCCCAGGCCCCGCGCAGCCCGAGCGTGTAGCCGAGCACCGCAGGACCGAGGCCGAACGAAATGACGTCGGACAGCGAGTCGAGGTCGGCGCCGAGCAGCGACGGGCGCGACCGGCTCAGTCGCGCCACGTACCCGTCGAGGATGTCGAAGACGAGCGCCAGCGGCAGCAGCCAGATGGCCGTCCAGATGCGCCGCAGGTCGCCGAACGCCATGTAGTCGAGGCAGAGGAAGACGGCAATCGTTCCGCAGCTCGCGTTGGCAACCGTCAGCGCGTCGGCGGGCGTGTAGGAACGGAAGACCGACACGGGACGACGGGACGGCTCGACGGCCATGCCGAAGGATACCCCGACCGGCGCGCCTTGACTCGACCCCGGGGCGACGACAGAATGCCGACCGTTACTCCCCGACAGGCAATTGCGCGATCAGATCAGAGGTGAGATCGATGTCCATCCGAGCATTCATCTCCGTGTGCGGCGTGGCGCTCGCCGCCGCCGGTGTGGTCCTGGCGACGGCTCAGCAGGGCGCAAAGCCGCGCCCCGAGGACACCGAGGTCTGGGAACCGGAGCCGCCCGTGGTGACGCCGGGATCGACCGATGCGGAGCCGCCGTCCGACGCCATCGTGCTGTTCGACGGGACGAACCTCGATGAGTGGGTCAACACGAACGACAAGGCGCCGGCCGGCTGGACGGTGGCCGACGGCGTGCTCACCGTCGAGAAGAAGGCGGGCAACATCGAGACGAAGCGCACGTTCCGCAACTACCAGCTGCACCTCGAGTGGCGCATTCCGACGCACATCACCGGCGAGGGGCAGGGACGCGGCAACAGCGGCGTCTTCCTCGCGTCGACCGGCCCGGGCGACGCCGGCTACGAGATTCAGGTGCTCGATTCGTTCGAGAACCGGACGTACGTCAACGGCATGGCGGGCAGCATCTACAAGCAGCACATCCCGCTCGCCAACGCCATGCGCCGCCCCGGCGAATGGCAGACCTACGACATCGTCTGGACGGCGCCGACGTGGAATGCCGACGGGTCGCTCAGGACGCCCGCCTACGTCACTGCCTTCCACAATGGCGTGCTGATTCAGAACCACGTCGAGCTGAAGGGCGAGACGCTCTACATCGGTCAGCCGGAGTACAACCGGCCGTACGATCGCGCGCCCATCAAGCTGCAGGCGCACGGCGATCCGAGCCCACCCATCAGCTTCCGGAACATCTGGGTGCGGGAACTGCCCGACTGAGACTGCCGTGGAGGCCGGATCGGCGCGCGGCTACGGCGCTTCGGCCGAGTGCAGCCGTCCGCCGGTCCGGTTGACGGTCGCGCCCGGCGTGTCGACGTCGGGCGATCGATTGAGCGGCGCGCGCGCGAACGCCAGGACGGCGCCGGCGCGGTCGAACTCGGTCGGCAGGGCGGGGCTGCGCGGGTTCATCACCGACGTGATGCCCTCGACGTGCCGCCAGCCGAGGGCGTGGCCCAGCTCGTGGATGCGCAGCGCCCGCCGCGCCAGCGCCGATGCCGAGGCGTCGTATTCCCGATCGAGCATCGCCACGGCGCGCACCACCTCGCCGTCGTCGTTCCAGAACCAGCGGGTGTAGCCGTCGAAGCGGGTCGCGCCGTGCAGGCCGTCGGCCCTGAACACGAAGATCGTGTCGGTCCGCGAAAGCTGGACGGGGGTGCCGGCGGCCGCTTCTTCAATCCGGACGTCGGCGAATGCCGTGAAGGTGCCGCCGGTCAACGTCGCCAGGCCGTCGCGCAGGTCGTCGACGAGCTGCTGCAGCTCGATGTCGTCGATCGCCTGGTCGGTGGCCGTCAGCGTCGTGGCGTTGTCGACGTAGGTCAGCGCACGACGGGCGACGACGAGCCTCGGGGCGCGCGTCCAGCGGCGGAGGCGACCGTCGCCGCGGAACATGGCGTCGAACGAGGCGAGATCGAACGACGCCGGAATCAGCGTGAGGTGCACCGCGCTGTCGGGCACGCGCACGTACGTCGTGCGCGCGACGATGGCGGGTGACTCGGCGGTGATCGGGCGTCGCGGAAGGCCGCTCGCCCCGCCCGGTACGACGAAGACGCCCGCCTCGTCCGTCGTGACGTCGGGATGGCCCGCCACCCGGATCGTGACGCCCGCCATCGGTGTCCCCGACAGCGCGTCGACCGCCCGGCCGGCGACAGCCACGTCGCCGACGGCTGCCGGTGGATCGGGCGCCGGCGAGGGCTCGAGCGGTGCGGATCGATTGTCGCCACACGCGGCGCCCAGGGCGAGGGCCGTGCAGACGACGAGCCCCCACGCACGACGTACGCGGGCAGATGTCCTCATGGCCGGAACGTTCCCGAACGGTCGAGCGGCCGTCAGCGGTAGTCGTCGATGCGCACGAGTCGTGCGCCCCACGGACAGTAGCGCCCGATGACGTCGACGAACTCGTCGACGTTCTGCTCGACGTAGTCCGGGGCGCCGTCGCACAGCTCGATGCTCGCATCGACAATCTCGATGTCGACCGGATCGAGGTGCCACGAATAGGGCGCGTTGTGGCCCGCCGCACCGGGGCCGCGGCGGATGCGGCCGTTGGGAATCTGGCCGGTCAGCGTCCCGTTCCGGACGCTGTAGAGCCGGTTGATGGCGACGCTGTTCGTGATGAACACCTTGAACGTCGTGCCCGAGACGTCGAACGTGGCGACCACGCCGCCTTCGAGCTCCGGCGACGGGGCCGTGGGTGAATCGCTGCAGCCGGCCGTCAGCACGCCGAGCAGCGAGGCAGCAAGAACGAACGAGCAGATCGATCGAAACACCGAGGCCAACCTCCGCAGAAGAACTGCCGGATGCGGCGGACGGCTCAGTAGCCGCGGGAGGTGTCGACTACCGAGAGCATCGGCTCGCCCGCCACGTACCTCCGTAGGTTCTCACGGAAGAGGGCCCAGCGCGAATCGATGTTGACCTCGGAGTTCGGCGCGACGTGCGGCGTGATGATCACGTTGGGCATGCGCCACAGCGGGTGGTCCGAGGGCAGCGGCTCCGGATCGGTGACGTCGAGTGCCGCGGCGCCGACATGGCCTGCCTCGAGTGCCTGCGTCAGGTCGGCCGTCACGACCGTCGCCCCGCGACCGACGTTGATGAACCAGGCCCCCGGCTTCATCGCCGCAAAGGCCCGCGCGTCGAACATGTGGCGCGTCTCGTCGGTGAGCGGCAGGGTGTTGACCACGACGTCGGCCTCGCGCAGGAAGTCGTGGAGCGCCGCCGACTGGCCCACGCGGCTGACGGTGGGCGGGCCCGGACGGTCGCTGTTCCGGATGGCCGTGACGGTCATGCCGAACGCGTGTGCCCGCTCGGCGACCTCCGTCCCGACGCCGCCGAGGCCGACCACGAGCATCGTCCGGCCCTGCAGGGTCACTTCGGGACCGCCGGCACGGCGCCAGAGACCATCGCGCTGGTGATCCCGGTACGCGGGCAGCTGGCGGGCGAGCGACAGGGCGAGCGCCATCACGTGCTCGGCCATCGCCGGGGCGAGCACGCGCTGCACGTTGGTCAGCAGGATGCCGCGCTCGCGGATGAACGGTGAGGCCAGGCAATCTTCGACGCCCGCACCGAACGCCTGTACCCACCGCAGCGACGTGCCGGCCTCGAGCAGCGCCGGATGGCACGTGCCGATGAGCGCGTCGGCGGTCCCGACGGTTTCCTGCGCCGCCTGACCGGGCCGGATCGGGACGATCTCGACGCCGGGCGCGACGGCCTGCAGTTCTGCGAGGCGCTCGGGCGTTGCGCCGCCGCCGCCGACGAGCACGCGCACGGGCGGGCGCCAGCCGGGGTGCTCGCGCACGGGCGTGTCGGCTTCGGGTACGTCGAGCTCGCCGAGCAGCTGTGCGGCCCGCTCCGCCGATTGCGCGATCAGGTGAGACGGGAACAGCGCGGCGGGGGCAGCAAAGGCGCCGATGAGCAACAGGTGGAAGACGAAGCGTGCCTGCAC
>QGVF01000121.1 GCA_003242705.1 Acidobacteriota bacterium | reverse complement strand
CGTCGAGCTTCATCGACCAGGCACGTCGCCACAGGCCTTCATTGGCACGCTCGAACTTGATCGCCCGCAGGTCGTGCAGGTAGCCGCCTTCGGCGTGCAGAATCTCGCCAAAGACACCCTGCCGCACCATGTTGAAGACCATCATTTCCGGGCGGTCGTAGTTGCAGTTCTCCATCATCACGCAGTGACGCCCGTACTTCTCGGACGTCTCGACCATCGCCCAGCAGTCATCGATGAACATCACCGCTGGTACTTCGGTGGCCGCGTGCTTGCCGTTGCGCATCGCCGCGAGCATTACCGGCAGGTGCCATTCCCAGGGTGTCGCCGTGAACACGAGATCGAGATCTTCGGTCTCGCACAGGCGCTCGAAGTCGCGCTCGCCCCGGCAATACACGGTCGGGGACGGATGGCCCGCGGCCGTGATCTGCTCCGTGGCCCAGTCGCAGCGTTCCGCCCGGATGTCGCAGACCGCCGTGATCCGGCAGCCCGGGATGCGAAGGAAGTTGCGGACGTGCCCGGCGCCCTGCAGGCCGATGCCCACGAAGCCGATGCGCACCATCTCGATGGGCGGCGCCGTCGGCAGGCCTCCGGCATCCCGGGGTAAGGCCGACGGCGGCGCCGCCTCTCCTCTACGCACGCCCACCGCGCCGGCGGCCAGCAGTGCGCTCGACGTCTTCAGGAACCCGCGCCGGTCGACCCTCTCGCTGCGTTCGTCCGTCATCCGCGCTGCCCCTCGTCCCGGGTCGCCGTCAGTCGGCCGGCGGCCGGTAGTTGACGCCGATGCGATCGAGCTGTCGTAACACGTGCGGCAGCCAGGCACGGAAGCTGTCCCAGTCGCGCGCGTCGCGAGGCGACCAGACGACCTCGGCGAGGGCCAGCCCGCGCGGCCACGTCATGTACTCGATGGCGTTCTGCGTCTTCAGGTACTCCGTCCACACATTGCCCTGTGCGCCGAGGACGTGGCTCGCCTCGGCGTCATCGAGCGCGGCGGGAACCGGACGGCCTGCGCGCGACCGCGCATCGGGTGCGGTCGCCGCGAGCACCTGCCGCAGCGTCTGCAGGCCATAGAAGATGCCGGCGCCCTGCGCCGCCCGAATCTCGACACCGTCGGCGCCGATGGTCAGCCTGTAGCCTTCGGGATGCCCATCGACGACGGACGGATCGAGGACGAGGTGCACCCCGCCCCGCGCTCTGGCACCCGCGTCGCGCGCCACCGACGCAGCCGAACCGATCGCGTCGCGCACGATGTCGACCGCCACCGTTGCAAGCGCCCGCAGATCGTCGCTGGCGTCCGAAATGCTGACTTCGAACGTCAGCGCGGGCTCCCACGCGCCATCAGCCGGGCGGACGGAGGCGGGTAGCGGAACCAACGGGATCACCTCGGCAGGTCGCCCTCCGGACCGCGGCGCCCGGGACGCCGACGACGGCCGTCCGGTCTCGCCGCAGCCAGCCGCGGCAAGCGCGACAGCAAGCGCCAGCAGGGCCGGAGCCCGGCAGACGCGCCTCGATTGGATGGGCACGCGCCGATTATGAACCGCGACCGCAGCGTGTCAAGCATTCCAGACGCGGCGGTTCGGCACGGGCAGGACCGGCGGTGGCGGATGGAAAGACGACGGCCGCCGACCGGGCTTCACGGGCCCGGCCCGGCGGCCGCCGCAGCAGCAGGAATCAGATCAGCGGCGCGCTTCCGGTGTAAGGGTCGTCTCTCGGCGCTCGCCGTCGCGCATGTAGACCACCTTGACCGGTTCGCCGATCTTCAGCAGATCGAGCGCGTACGTGTAGTCGTAGATGTTGGCAATCGACTGGCCGGCGATTTCGACGATGACGTCGCCCTTCTGCAGCCCGGCCTTGTCAGCCGGCCCGCCGCCGACGACGCCGCCGAGCAGCATGCCCTCGGCTTCGGCCGCGTAGTCCGGAATCGTGCCGGTGAAGATGCGCAGGCCGGCGCGTCCCCCGGTCTCGACCGTCCGCTCGACCTTCACGAACTGCGGCGGCTCGTCAGCCTGCATGAGCCGCCGGACGACCGTCGTCGCCAGCTCGCTCACGCGAACGATCCCTTCGTAGTTGATGAGATCGGGGGTGTCGGTCGGGCGATGGTACTCGGCGTGCGCGCCGGTGAAGAACGTGAGCGACGGCACGCCGGCGCCGTTGAAGCTGCTGACGTCGGTCGGCTGATACGGATCCTCGTTGAGCACGAGATCGAAGCCCGCGAGCACGTTGGCCTGCTCGAGCAGTCGCGGCCAGACATCGCTCGTGCCGGTGGCCTGCACCGTGAGCCGGTTGTCGCTCACGCGGCCGACCATGTCGAAGTTGAGATAGGCCGCCATCTGATCGATGGGCACCGGCGGCTCGCTCACGAACGCGCTCGAGCCCAGCAGGCCAAGCTCCTCGCCCGACCAGAAGGCGATGAGCACGTGCCGGCGGCGACGCGGCTCGTCGGCCAGTGCCTCGGCCATCGCGAGCACGGCTGCCGTACCCGAGGCGTTGTCGTCGGCGCCGTAGTGAATGCGGTTGCGGTCCTCGGCGCCCGCCAGCGAGCTGCCGATCTCGCCGGCGCCGAGGTGATCGTAGTGCGCGCCGATCACCACCCAGGGCTTCGCCACGCCATCGACCGGCTCTGTCGCCGGCAGGTACGCGAGCACGTTGTGCGCCGTGCGCCGCTCGCGCTGCACGTCGGCCGCGAGCGTGACCGTCAGCCCCGGGATCTCGAAGCCCTGCGCGTGCGGGTCACCCTTGTCGAAGCCCTCCTGCACCTCCTCGAGCGAGCGCCCGGCGGCTTCGAAGATTGCGTCGGCCACGCGGCCGCTGACACTGGCCGCGACGATGCCGGATCCGGCAATCGCCGAGTCGAAGCTCATCGGCACCGTCTGTCCGGCATTCGGCGATCGCGGCCCGGTCACGATGATCAGTCCCGCCGCTCCACGCTGCCGGGCGGCCTGCGCCTTGTAGCGCAGGCCCGAGTAGCGGGCGAGCGCCGCGCGCCGGTCCTGATCCATGTCCTCAGGGAAGTACTGCAGGACGACGACGATCTTGTCCTCGACGTCGAGGCCGGCGTAGCTGTCGTAGACCTCGGTCGGCGTCACGTTCGCGACGATGCCGTAGCCGGCGAACACCAGGCTGCCGGAAACCTCGCCGTTGTCCGAAAACGACAGCGCGACGACGTCGTCGGGCGCGCTGAACGTCGCGGGCGTGCCGCCTTCACGCACGAGCTGCAGCGTCGACCCGCCGTCGCGGACGCCGGCCGTGAACGAGAACGGCGACGTGTAGCCGTCGGCGCCGGGCAGCGGCTTCGCGCCGATGCGCGTCAGCTCGTCGACCAGGTACGCGGCGGCGAGCCGTTCGCCTTCCGAGCCGGTCAGCCGTCCCTGAAAGGCTTCCGAAGCCAGCGTTTCGACGTGCGTCCGCGTCCGTTCGAGCAGGTCGACCGTCGCCGTCTGCGCCGCCGCCGCGGTGGCGGCCAGCGCGAACGCTCCGGCAAGCAGTCCCGATGTCCAGCGCAGCGGTCTCACGTCGCCCCCTTACTGCTTCTGCGAATGCGGTACGCGCGGCGGCGCCGCCGCAAGAGCCGCCAGCGCGGCCTCGTGATTCCAGTCGGCCAGGAAGATCTGGCCGGCGCTGCCCGACCCGCCGCCACGGGTCGACGTGAACGCCAGCCTCCGGCCGTCGGGCGACGGCACCGGCAGACCGTCGAAGCCCGGCGAGGTCGTCACGCGCACCGGCTCCTTCTCGCCCCTGGCATCGACGATGAAGATCTCGAAGTTCTCGAAGCCGTACTTGTTCGACGAGAAGAAGAAGTACTCGCCGGACGGATGCTCGTAAGGCGCCCAGCTCATCGCGCCGAAGTCGGTGATCCGGCGCTTGTTGCTGCCATCGGGCTTCATCGTCCAGACGTCGGCAATCAGGCCGCTCTCGTCGAACCGCCGCCAGACGATGTCGCCGTTCTGCATGAAGAACGGTCCGCCGTCGTAGCCCGGCTCGTCGGTCAGCTGCCGCACGTCGGAGCCGTCGGCCCGCATGATGAAGAGGTCGCCGAAGTAGGCCGGGTCGACCTCGAGCAGCTTGCGCTCTTCGGCCGACAGCTCACGGTTGTAGGCGTTGCGGGTCGACGAAAAGACGATCCATTCGCCGTCGGGCGAATACGAGGCCTCGGCATCGTAGCCCTCTTCGGTCGTGAGCCGCGTCAGTTCGCCGGTCGACTCGCTGTAGACAAAGATGTCCATCATCGGGTCGTAGTCCCAGGCGTACCGCCGCTCCTGGCCCGACTCGCGGAAGGCGAGCTCCTCGGCCTGCAGCTCCCTCGACCGCGGATCGAGGTGGGTCGAGCTGAACAGGATCTGATCCGATCCCGGCCGGAAGAACGCGCAGGTCGTCTTGCCGTAGCCGGGCGAGATGCGCTTCGTCTCGCCCGTCGTGAAGTCGAGCACGTAGATCTGGTAGAACGGGTTGCCGGGCTCGCGCTCGCTCTGGAAGACGAGCTTCCGGCCGTCGGAGGACCAGTAGCCCTCGCCTGCGCGGCGCCCTTCGACCGTCAGCCGCCGGATGCGGCTCAGGAACGTCGATTCGGGAAGGTCGGTCGTCGGCGCCTGCGGAGTCGTCCCGGCAGCGGGCCTGGCGGCCGGCAGCGCGACGGCTGCCAGCAGCAGCGCCCCAATCACTCGTGCGATCACTCTCACCTCGGTTTCTGTTGGACCGGGCAGCGCTCGACCTCAGCGGGTCCAGTCGAGGTCGAGCGTCAGGCCTGCCTGAATTGTACGCGGGGCGATCCACACCTGGAAATCGCCCGGCACGGGCTCGCCGTTGGCCAGGCGGCGGAAGACGTCGCGCGTGTTGGTCAGGTTCGACGCCTGCAGATAGAGACTGAGCGCCTGGCCGCCGCGCGCGGCAATCTTCTTCGACACCTGCGCGTTCCAGGTGTCGTAGGCCGGCTGGTACGAGCCATCGGTGGCCGGCGGCACGCGGCCGAGCAGCGCGCCGCGCACGTTGGCCCGCAGCCCGAGCCGCGGATTGGCCCACAGCAGCTTGATCCAGGTCGAATGGCGTGAATAGCCGCCGATCTCCACGCCGTCAGCATCGACCCGCTCGTTGAACCCGTATGCGATCGACGGCACGAAGCCTCCGGGCAGCGGCACGCCCGCCGACACGTTGACGCCGCGCGAGGTGTACGCCCGCAGGTTGCCGTAGGTGAACGGCATGCGACTCAGGTCGAACGTGATGCCGTTCTCGACGCGGGCGCGGAACCAGTCGACGGTGATCTCGGCCCGCGGCCCTGCGTACGAGTAGCCGATGTCGACCGTGTTCGCCGTTTCGGGCTTCAGGTCAGGGTTGCCGACGAAGGCCGGCGGCGTGTCGAGGTAGAGTTCGCCGAAGAACGGCGGCCGGAATCCATGCCCGACGCTCGCGCGCACCCGGTGCCGCGCGGCCGGCGCGTACACCAGGCTGACCTTCGGGCTGACCTCGCTGCCGAAGTCGCTGTAGCGATCGAAGCGCACGCCGGCCGTCACCCGCAGTGGTTCGCCGAGAACGACCTCCTGCTGGATCCACGCCACGTTGATGTCGCGGCTCGGATCGGCAACGGTCAGCGTCGCGCGGCGCAGCTTCTCGTGACGGAACTCGTAGCCGGCCTGCAGCAGGTGCTCGCGGCCGAAGCCCCGGATGGCGTGGCGCAGCGTGACGCGGACTTCGTCGTTCCATTCGCGCCACGGGGCCTGCGGCTCGATCCGGCCGTCGGTCAGGAAGACGCGCGTCTCGTCGCGCAGGTAGCGCCCGGCCGTGTAGAGCACGCTCAGCGACGTGGCCGGCGACAGCTGCGCGTCGACGGCCGGCGAGATCGACCAGCGCGTCAGCTCGCGCTGCGAATCGTAGACGCTGTCCTGCGTCTGCGTCGCGCCGGCGAAGAAGTAGTTGTCGATGTCGCGCTTCGACCAGTCGGCTGCCACGTTGAACGTCACCCGTTCCGACAGCCTGAAGTCGCCGCTGAAGTCGGTCGTCGCCCAGGTGCTCGGCGGCTGGCCGATTGTCTGCGGATTCTCCTCGCTCAGGTCGAAACCGTCGAACGCACGATAGCCGCCCGCCGCGCGGAAGCCGCCGCGCGCGCCGCGCCAGGTGACCGACTGGTTGATCCGCCGATCGGCGTACGACCCGAGGTCGAGCTGCGTCGAACTGCTGAAACCGGCCGCGGTCGGTCGCTTCGTCACGAAGTTGACGACGCCACCGATCGCATCCGAGCCGTAGAGCGCCGAGCCGGCGCCCCGCACGACCTCGACGCGCTCGATGTCGGTCAGCATCAGGTCTTCGAGGTTGAAGTTGCCGTTGGCGTCCTTGCCCAGATAGCGGCGGCCGTCGACGAGCACGAGCACGCCACTGTTCGGAATACCGTTGATCGACAGGTGTCCCTGTCCGCCGCCGGCCTGCACCTGGATGCCTGCCGCGGTCTGCTCGACGAGCAGATCCTTGGCCGTCCGCGCCCCGGTATCGGCAATGGCCGCCGCCTCGATGACGACGGTCGGATCAGCCACTTCGAGCAGCAGCTGCGCGCGGCGGTTCGCGGTGGTGACCGTCGTCTGATCCGAGAAGCGGATGACGTTCAGGGTCACCTCGACCGGCAGGGGATCCGCGGTTCCCTCGGGAACACGGACCTGTTCGGTCACGTCGGTGAGCCCCGGGAAGGACACGTGGAGGCGGACGATGGTTCCGGCGGGCAGACCGGCCAGCTCGGCCACGCCCCGTTCGTCGGTCACCGCACGGACCGGTCGACCGATGGCTTCCGGCGTGGCCACCACGACGGCGCCGGGGAGCACCCCGGCCGTATCGCGCACGGTCACCGACAGACGCCCGGTCTGCTGGGCCGACGCGACGGAAGTTGCAAGAAGCAGAAAAAGGACGAGTGGAGCCAGCAGGCCCCTCGGACGGGTGGGGAGTCGCATGACGATTGTCCCTGAGGCGGCAGGGGGCCGCCTCCAAATCTGATGTACCGTAGCAGGGCCCGCCCGAAAGCGCTCCTTTCCTGACACTTCCGTGACAATTCGCGGGCTGGCGGCACGGAGCGTGCGAACGTCCCCGGGCTGTCGCACTACACTGGTCAGTTGTTCATCGAGCGGAGACCGAAAGCATGCCCCTGAGTCAGACCGAGCTCCTCCAGCGCTACGCCCGCCTCGTCGTCGAGTGCGGGTGGGGCGGCAAGGCCGGGATTGCCGGCAAGCCGGTGCACGTGCAGCACGGCGTCGAGGCGTATCCCCTCCTGCTCGCCATCGCCGAAGAAGCCTACCGGCAGGGCGCGATCCGCGTGGACTACACGACCTGGTCGCCCCGCATGGACGCACTGCACGT
Source organism: Acidobacteriota bacterium (assembly GCA_003242705.1). Taxonomy (GTDB): domain Bacteria; phylum Acidobacteriota; class Vicinamibacteria; order Vicinamibacterales; family SCN-69-37; genus SCN-69-37. The sequence continues at coordinate 3,508 of QGVF01000121.1, read as the reverse complement.
CACCTATGCGCCCGATGACGCGCTGACCGACATCCCGGCCACGTGGGCCGATCGCTGGAACAACCTGGTGGACGTCCGCGGGGCGACGGTGCGGATCGAAGGCGTCGACGACCCGTTCGCGCTGGCCCGCTGCCCGGCCGACCGCGTCAGCCGCTTCGAAGCCGCCCGAACGGCTGCACGGGAACGCTTTTACACCGAGGGGCTCGGGAAGAACACGACGCCCTGGTGTCTCGTTCCCTGGGCTACTCGCGACTGGGGCAAGCTCGTTTTCGGGGATGTGCCCGATGCACGCGAGCGGCTCGAGGCCGCGCTCGTGACGGTGCTCGGCCTCGAGCACGACGACTACATCGACCGCTGGTGGACGCGCGGCGAGCGCATCGCTCGGCGCAGCCGTCTGCTCGACGAAGCCGACATCGAGTGGCTGCACGTCACGAGCGAAGGAACCGATCTGATGATCGGCCTGCACCCGCTCGCCCGCTTCGGCGGCGGCATGCACGTCGGCGAGCACGTCCGCTTCTTCGCCAACCTGCCGACCTTCGAGAACTACACGACACCCGAACGGGGCCGGACACGCGGCGTGGTGACGATGACGCGACCGGTACTGATCAATGGACAGAACGTGGAAGGGCTGCGGGTGGAGTTCGACGAAGGACGCGTCACGTCGTTCAGCGCGAAGACGGGTGGTGAAGCGTTCCGCGCGATGCTCGAAACCGACGAAGGCGCCAGCTACCTCGGCGAAATCGCCCTCGTCGGCATCGACGATTCCCCCATCTATTCGACGGGCCTCGTCTTCCAGAACATCCTGCTCGACGAAAACGCCGCCTGCCACATCGCGTTCGGCCGAGCGTACGTCGACCGCATCGAGGGCGGCACCGAGATGTCGCGCGACGAGCTCGCTGCGGTCGGCTGCAACGACAGCAAGGTCCACCGCGACTGCATGATCTCGGACGACCGCACGCGGGTGACGGCCATCTGCCGCGACGGCTCGCGGCGCGTCGTCATCGAGCACGGTCGCTGGGCCGGACAGTTCGCGATCTAGCCTGACCGATTGACGACCGCGGGCTGGGGTCCGCACACGCGGCATCGTTCAGGTCATCGGCCGCCGACGCTCGGAACCGCGGCGTCGACCGCTCACTCCAGCCCGACGACGACGAGCGTCTGGTCGTCGCCCGGCTCGCAGCCGGCGGCGAAGGCGTCGAGGTCGGCCACGATGTGGTCGATCATCGCGGTCGGCGTACAGTGCCCGATGCGCTGGAGCAGACTGACGAGCTGCTCTGTCTCATACCGCGCACCCTCCGGCCCCTCGCGATCGGTGACGCCGTCCGTATAGAACAGCAGCCGATCTCCCGGCTCGAGGTGATGCTCGGTGCATGGCACGGCGTCGAACGCGTCCCAGAACAGCGGCATGACCGCGTCGATACCAAGCTCGCCGGGCCGGCTGTCCGACGCCAGGTGCAGTGGCGGCGGATGCCCGGCGCACGACAGCCTCAGCGTCCGCCGCGGCACGTCGATCACGCCGTACAGCGCTGTCGCGAACATCGGCGTGTCGCGCAGGTAGACGAAGTGCTCGTTGAGATACCGGAGCATCGCGGGCGGATCGTCGGGCGCGCCGCGGTAGCCGTGGACAACGGCATGAATCATGGCCATGACGATCGCAGCCGGCGCACCGTGGCCCGACACGTCGGCCACGAGCACACCGTAGCGGTCGCCGCCGAGATCGAGCACGTCGTAGTAGTCGCCGCCGGCATGCCGGCTGGTCCGGTAATAGGCCGCGAAGCCTGCGAGAGCCGGTGACGGCAGCGCCGCCGGCAGCAGCAGCCGCTGCATGGCCGCCGCGCCCTCCAGCTCGCGCTCGAGGCGATCGCGGTGCCAGCGGAGCTCGCGCTCGAGCGCGCGGCGCGTCAGCTGCCCCGCCACGCGGGCAAGGACCTCCTCGGCCTGAATCGGCTTCGTGATGTAGTCGACGGCGCCGAGCTCGAGGCCCGACACCTTGTCCGACACGTCGCCGCGCGCCGACAGGAAGATGACGGCCGTGTCGCTCGTGTCGGGCGCGGCCTTGAGCATCCGGCAGACCTCGAAGCCGTCCAGCTCCGGCATCATCACGTCGAGCAGCACGAGATCGGGCTTCGCCCGCCGCGCGATGGCCAGCGCCGTCGCGCCATCCCTGGCGGCCAGAATCCGGTGGCCGTTGCCGCTGAGCGTGCGGACGAGCACCTGCAGATTCACCGCGCTGTCGTCGACGACGAGGATCGTCGACGGCGGCGCGTGCATCGACTGCGGCGGAGGAGCGTCAGGCATCGGTGCGCTCTCCGCGCGCTGCGAGCCGCTCGCTCAGGCCACGCAAGCCGTCGAAGTCAAAGCCGGCGGCCAGGCGGCGGATGCGTTCGGCGATCGCCGCTTCGCCGGCCGGGCCCGTTTCGAGCTCCCCTGCGAATCGCTCGAGATCGGTCACGTCGCCGAGCGCCAGTGCGTCGGCGAGCCGCGCGGCAATGGCACGGCCCCTCCCGTCGGGCAGATCCACTTCCGGCTCGGGCTCGCCTGCCGGCAACTGCAGGCTGCTCGCGAATCTCACGTCGAGATGCGCCTGCAGCGACGCGAACAGCGCCTCGGCGCGGATCGGCTTCGACAGGTGATCGATGCAGCCCGCCTCGCGCGCGGCCCGGCGCGAATCGCCGAACGCGCTGGCGGTCACGGCGATGACGGGAATGTGGCTCGTCACTGCGTCGGCCCTGAGCCGCCGCGTCGCCTCGAGTCCGTCGAGGTCCGCCATCCGCAGGTCCATCAGGACGACGTCGGGCCCGTGGCGCCGCGCCAGCTCGAGCGCCTCGAAACCGCCGCCGGCGGTCATAACGGAGATGCCGGCGCTCTCGAGCAGGCTCGCCAGGATGCGGCGGCTCACCGTGCTGTCGTCGACGACGAGGGCGGTCAGGTGCTGGCCGGGGGCCAGTCGCGCGTCGAGCGTCGGACCGGCCGGCTCGCATGACTCGCGGCTGTCGACCGGCGGGCCCGGCACGAGCGGCAGCTCGAAGTAGAACCGGCTGCCCTTCCCCGGTTGACTGTCGACGCGCAGCTGATCGCCCATGCGCCGGATCAGGTGCTGGCTGATCGCCAGGCCCAGGCCGGACCCACCTGCCTGAGCGCCCGTCCGCGTCTGCGTGAATGCCTCGAAGATCGCCTCGAGCGCGTCGGGCTCGATGCCGATGCCCGTGTCGCACACCTCGAAGAGCAGGCGTCCGCTTCGAGCGATGCCGACGCGCAGGTCGACTGCGCCGGCCGGCGTGAACCTGATCGCGTTGCCCAGCAGGTTGAGCAGCACCTGGCGCAGGTGCCGGCCGTCGACGATCACGCGGCGTGGCACGTCGGGCGCAATCGCCGCCGTCAGGCGCAGGCCCTTGTCCCGCACCGCCTCGCCGAGCACGTAGTGCAGGTCGGTGAGCAGCTGGGCGAGATCGGTGGCCGTCGGCTCGATCTCGATGCGCCCGGCCTCGATCTTCGACAGGTCGAGCAC
>QGVF01000120.1 GCA_003242705.1 Acidobacteriota bacterium | reverse complement strand
CGAGGCCGAGGTGATCGATGCGCGTCACCTCCTTGCCGCCGCGCCCGCTGCGCTCGAGCCGGACAACGGCGCGCGCGATCCGCACGTCGGCTGGAATCGAGGGCTGCTCCGGCCCTGCCGTCGGAGCGTCACCCGGCTCTTCGGCCGGGCCCATGGCATCGCGGAGGCCGCGCAGTGCGGCGAACGGGTTGTGCGACAGGCGGTCGGTCATCGGATCGCTCCGTAGCTATTCCGCAGGAACAGGGGGCGCCGTGGCAAGTGGCGACGACGCTGTCATGTGATCGACGAGTCGGGCATACAGCTGCCGCGCTTCGTCGACCGGCAGGAAGCGGATGCGAAGCACGCCGTCGGCCGCAGGCGCGCCGGCCGTGTCGAGCCACAGCGTGGCCATGCAGTGCCGACGGTCGAAGGGCGACTGTGTCACACGAATCGACTGCAGCTTCGCGATCGGCACCACGCCCCATCGCCGGGTGAGCCAGCCGCTGCGCACTGCCACCACGCGATCGTCGATCGCGTATCCGGCAAACGCGCCCTGCCGGCGGGCACGCAGCACGAGCAGCGGCACGGCGACGAACACGACGAGGCCCCGAAGTCCCTCGAACCACGCAACTGCGGAGGCGAGGAGGAGCAGCATGGCGAACGGCCGCACGAGCAGGCGACGCCAGGCGCGCGGGTGCACCGGACGCCAGTCGGTGCGCGGCCAGCGGGCGTCGGGCAGCAGCCGGGCGAGCAGTTCCGTCACCGTCGCGGGGGGTGCCACCGGCGCCAGCTCGCGTATCCCACGCTCGTCGTCGGCTCCGGCCGCGCTGTCGACGCGGAGCGTCTGTCGTCCCAACCAGCGGTGCAGGAGCGTCTCGTCGATGCGCCAGGCCTGGATCCGGCGGCGCGGAAGCTGATGGCGCACACGGGTCAGCAGGCCCCGCTGCACGCGCAGCTGCCGCTCGTGCTCGCGCAGGACGAAGCCGTGGTACTGCACGAACGCGAGGACGACCGAAAGCAGCCGCACGAGCGCGAGCGCGGCGCCGACGACGAACAGCGTGCCGGCCGCCAGCGCGGCGGTGTCGTCGAAGCGTGCGGCCACGAAGCCATGAATCAGTTCGTAGAACGCGCGCAGCGGCGCGGCGACCGAATCGCGCGCGGCATCCTGGCTCTCCATCAGGACCTGCGATGCAAGACCCACGATCGCGGCAACGACCGCCATGCCGCGGTTCGAAATCAGGCCCAGTCGGAAGAGCTCGCCCGGGCCGAGCGTGAGCAGTGGCGCGGGTTCTTCGGCAGCTGCCCGGTCCGCGATCCCGTCGATCGGCGGCCGCCGGGCCCCGCCGTACAGCCGCACGAGCTCTTCGAGGCCGCGCGCCTCGGTCATCGCCAGCACCCGCATGACCGCCTCGGGTTCGCGGCTGCCGGCCGACTCGAGCCGGACTTCGGCCACGCCGAACAGCCGGTGCAGCACCGTCTGGTGCAGGTTCACCGTGTGGATGCGCTCGTAGGGAATGTCGCGGCGCGTCCGCTGAAGAATGCCGTGGCGGATGACGATGCCCTCGGCGGTTGGTTCGTAGCGGTAGGTGAAGTACTGCGCCACCGAGAGGGCCGTCAACCCCGCCACGCCGATCAGCCCGAGCCACTCCGACGACTGCCCGCGGCCGGTGACGAGCAGGACCACGAGCGGAATGGCAAAGGCGCGCAGCTGCTGCAGCAGGACGAAGAGCCACGAGAACGGATGCAGCCGCTGCGGCCCGCCGGGCGGCGGCCCCGGCGTGTCAGAGCGCGTCGGCATGCCTGGCCGCGTCTGGAATCAGGGCATCGCGGAGCGCGACGGCCGTCGCCTCGTCGAAGCCCGACTGCCTGAGCGCCGATGTCTGGGTGCCCGCGGTGTGCACGACGAGCGTTGCGAGGCCGAACTGGCGCTCGAGCGGGCCCCGCTCGACGTCGAGATGCTGCACGCGCGAGCGGGGCACCAGGACTTCCGTGTGCCAGATGAGCCCGCGCCGCACGTACAACCCGACCGCGTCGAGCCGCCAGCGGGTGCGCCGCCAGCGGGCCTGTCCGATCCAGGCGCCGGCCAGCGCTCCCGACACGACCGCCGCGGGCATGGCCAGAAGCGGCCAGAGCAGGCCGCCGCCGGCGGCGATCGTCACGACGACGACCGCGAGCGGCACCGCAATGACCGCACCCGCAACGGCGCCGGCGATCGCGCGCACGGTGCGCGCAGCCGGCGCCAGCCGCTGCCAGCCGTCGTCGCCGGTGGGCACAAAGGTCGGATCAGCGGCAGAAACCGCGTCGACCGGGGTGGGATCCACGCGCCCGATCGTATCAGCCGGTGGATCGCTGCGACGCGTCAGCGCATCGTGAGCTGACGACCATCGTGGCTTCCACCGACGTCGGCTCACCGTCGACGACTGGCACTTCGAGTCTGCCACGGAGCGACCGCGTCGAGAGCCGCCTGGTCGAGCAGTGGAACGGGGCGGATCACGAGCGGGTCAGGGCGGCCAGGTGATCGGGGGCCCGCCGGGAGAGGGGTATAGTGAGAGGGCTCCCCTCGCGAGGAATCCCATGGATCAGTTCGAACAGCTCAAGCAGAAGTACGCCCCGGTGCTCGAGGCGGTGAAGAAGGCCGGTGTGAGCCTGCAGAACCTGCACCTGCAGGACGGCAAGCTCTTCATGAAGGGCCGCGCACCGTCCGAGGAAATGAAGAACGAGGTCTGGAACGCGATCAAGGCGGTCGATCCGAAGTACCCGGACATTCACGCGGACATCACGATCGACCCGTCGCTGCCCGTGCCCAAGCGCGAGCAGACCTACACGGTGCAGGCCGGTGACACGCTCTCGAAGATCAGCCGGCAGTTCTACGGCGACGCGAACCAGTACATGAAAATCTTCGAGGCGAACCGCGACCAGCTGACCGATCCCGACAAGATCAAGGTCGGACAGGTGCTCAGGATTCCGTCGGCATGAGCGGCCCGGGCGGCGGGCTCGACGGACGGCTCCGTTTGACGATCCCGCCGCCTGCCGCTAGCATGGCGCCTCATCCCGACCGCTGCCGAGGAGTTGCTCATGCGCACAGTCGTTCCGGTCCTCGCCTTTGCCATCGCCGCGATGGCGCCCGCCCTGGCGGTTCAGCAGGCGCCGGGCGTCGAGCCCGGCTTCGTGTCGCTCTTCAACGGAAAGGATTTCACCGGCTGGCGCATCGCGAACCCGGCCGCGTTCTCCATTCAGGACGGCGCCATCGTCGCCAATGGAGAACCGGGGCACGCCTACTACGAAGGGCCGGTGGGCAACCACGCCTTCCGGAACTTCGAGCTCAAGGTCGACGTCATGACACGGCCGGGCTCGAACGGCGGCATTTTCATCATGACCGAGTACCAGGACTCGGGCTGGCCGGCGAAGGGCTTCGAGATTCAGGTCAACAACACCTACGCGCGCGATCCGATCCGTACGGGCAGCCTGTATCAGATCGTCAATGTCAAGGAACCGCCCGCACGTGACGACGAGTGGTTTACGCAGACGATCAGGGTGCAGGGCGACACGATCACCGTTCAGGTCAACGACACGCAGACGGTGAACTGGACGCAGCCGCCCGACTGGGACGGCGGCGGACCGAACACGCCCGATCGGCGCATCCGCACCGGGACCATTGCCCTGCAGGCACACGATCCCGGCAGCACCGTCCTCTATCGCAACATCCGGATCCGGCTGCTCGACTGACCGCGTCGACACACGCGCCGTCTCTCGCCAGCCCAACGGCGGTCCCCCGGAGACCGCCGTTTCTCATTTCTGTCTCATCTCCGGCTGATACACGGAGCACATGCTCTGTCGACGACCGCTGGTTCCATTGGCGGTGGTTCTTCTGTGGCTGTCGTCGGCGGCGGCCGCGCAGACGCCGCTGACGCTGCGCGATGCGCTGAGCCGGGCCGAAGCCCTCGCGCCGGAGCTGGCCGCGGCCGACGCACGCGTCGAGGCCGCGTCGGCCGGCCTCGACTACGCCGGCGCCCTGCCGAACCCGTCGCTCGAACTGCGCTCCGAGAACTGGGCCGCCGGCGCCGACCGGTCCGACGTCCTGCCCGACACGTTCGTCGTGGCTTCCCAGGTGATCGAGCTTGGCGGCAAGCGCCGGGCGCGTCGGGAAGTCGCGGCGGCCGATCTGAATGGCACACGCACGGCGCGCGAAAGCGCCGCGCGCACGCTCCAGCACGACGTGGTCGCGCTGTATCTCGAGGCGCTTCGGGCCGACGCACAGCACCGCGTTCTGGCGATGCAGGCCGACGACCTCGCCGAGCTCGTCCGCATCGTCGAGCGGCGGGTGGCCGTCGGAACGACGGCGGAAGCCGACCTGCTGAAGCTGCGCAGCGATCTCGCACGCGTCCGCATCGACCTCGTGCGCGCGGCGGCCGCGGCCGACCAGGCGCGGATGCGGCTCGGCGCGAGACTCGACCTCGACGTGGCCGCCGGATCGCTGCAGCTGCCGTCGATGCCGCCGCTGCCCGACGCGGACCTGGCGGCATCGATCGAACGGCGGCCCGACGTGCAGGCCGCCACCCGGTCCGTCGAGGCGGCCCGTGCGCGCCTGCGGATGGCCGGCGCTGCGGCCGTTCCCGACGCGATGGTCGAAGGCGGCGTGAAGCGCACGGCCGGGGTGAACACGGGCGTGCTGGCCGTCGGCATCTCGCTGCCCGTGTTCGCGCGGAACCGGCAGGCGCGCGCGCTGGCGGCCGGTGAGCTGGCCGCCGCCGAGCGCCAGCTGGATGCGACACGGCGGCGCGCGCACGGCGAGATCACCGCGGCGCACGCCGCCGCGCAGCGCTACGCGCGAGAGGTGCGGCAAATCCGCACCGCACTGGTCGAGCCTGCCAGCGAGGCGCGGACGGCGATCCGGGCAGCCTTCGGGAGCGGCACCGCCGACATTCTGAGCCTGCTCGATGCCGAGCGCGTCGCCGCCGACGCCGAGCGGATGGCGCTCGATCTCGAAGTCGACGCGATCCGGGCCGCGATCGAGGCCCGGCTCGCGGCCGGAGAAGACCCCCTGCCATGACACCGTTGTCCGATCGACTGATTCGTGTGGCGATCTGCGGCGCGGCGATGCTGGTCGCCGCCTGCGGCGGCGATCCCGCACCGCCGCCCGATTCGGACGCCGCGCCCGATGGCATCGTCGTCATCGACGACCGCGACGCCGAGGCGGCCGGCATCGCCGTCGCGCCGGTTCGCGCCGTCGAGCGGCGCGAGCCGCTGCGCGCGTCGGGCGTCGTCGCGTTCGACGAACGGCGCACGGCACGGATCGGTGCGCGCCTCGAGGGCGTCGTGGCCGACGTGTACGTGCAGGCCGGCGATCGGGTCGGCGACGGCGCGATGCTGGCCGCGCTGCACAGCCACGTCGTGCACGACGCCTGGGCCGACTATTTCCGTGCGCTTGCCGAACGGCAGCGGGCCGAGGCTGAACTTGCGTTTGCGCGGACGGCCGAGTCGCGAGCGGCGCAGCTCGTCGCCGATCGGGCGCTGTCGCCCCAGGAGCTCGAGCGCGCGCGGGCCGATCGGATTGCCGCCGAGCAGGCGGCGGCTGCGGCCGCGGCCGATCTGACGCGCGCCGAGCAGGAGCTTGGCCACTACGGCCTGACGCCGCGCCCCGACGCGAATCCGCGCGAAGACGATCTCGTGCCGATCAGGACGCCGGTTGCCGGCGCCGTGGTCGAGCGCCACGCGTCGCCTGGCGCGGCCGTCATGCCGGGCACGCCACTGTTCGTCGTCTCGGACCTGTCGCGCGTCTGGATCGACGCCGAGATCGACGAGGCGCTCGTCGGCAGGCTCGAGGTCGGCAGTCCCGTCACGTTCACCACCGGGGCGTATGGCGACGAGGTCTTCGAGGGACGCCTGGCGGCGATCGGCGACGTCGTGAACCCGGCCACACGGCGCGTGACGCTGCGCGTCGAGGCCGACAACCCGGGCGGACGTCTCAAGCCGAACATGTTCGTCGCCCTCACGATCAGCACCGGGACGCCGCGGCAGGTGCTCGTCGTCCCGTCGCGCGCGGTGCAGACGCTCGACGGCGAACCGGTCGTCTTCGTACGTTCAGGAACGACCTTCGTCCGGCGTCCCGTCGCGATCGGCCTCGAAATCGACGATGAGGTGGCCATCGAACGGGGGCTGTCGGAGGGTGAGCTTGTGGCGACGGCCGGTGCCTTCCTGCTCAAGTCCGAGATTGCCGGCCCGCCGCCCGGGGACGAGTAGCCGTGACCCTCGTCGAGCGCTTCGTGCGCGCCACGTTCGGCCAGCGTGTGTTCGTCCTGCTGTGCGTGGCGGCCTTCACGGTGACCGGTATCATCGCGTTCCGCGACCTGCCGATTGAGGCCTTCCCCGACCTGACGAACAACCAGGTCGTGATCATCACCGAAGCTCCCAACCTGGCCGCGCCCGAGGTGGAGCAGCGCGTCTCCTATCCGATCGAGACCGCCATGATGGGCGTGCCCGACACCGAGGAGGTCCGCTCGATCTCGAAGTTCGGCCTCTCGATCGTCACGGTGGTGTTCGACGATGCGGTGCCGGTCTACTTCGCGCGGCAGCTGGTGACGGAACGGCTCGGCGACGTCCGCGACCGGCTGCCCGACGGGCTGCAGCCGGTGCTCGGGCCGGTCGCGACCGCGTTCGGCGAGATCTACCAGTACATCGTCGAGGGCGGGGGGCTCGACCTGATGGACGCCAAGACCCTCCACGACTGGGAGATCCGCACGCGGCTCCGGTCGGTGCCGGGCGTGAGCGAGGTGAACTCGTGGGGCGGCCACACGCGGCAGTTCCAGGTCACGGTCGATCCCGTTCGCCTCGAAGCGTACGGCCTGACCGTTGCCGACGTGCTCCGGGCCGTGGCCGACGACAACCATTCGTTCAGCGGGGGCTTCATCGAGCATCGCGACGAACGGTACACCGTGCGCGGCATCGGCCTGGTGGCGGATGTGTCTGACCTCGAGCGGGTCGTACTGAAGTCGGTCGCCGGCACTCCGGTACTCGTGCGCGACGTGGCGACGGTCGACGTCGCGCCGATGCCGCGCAACGGTGCCGTCACCCGGAACGGCCGGGGCGAAGTCGTCAGCGGCATGGTGATCATGCTCAAGGGCGGGAATGCGCGCGACGTGTCGGCGCGCATCAGGGAGCGCATCGACGAGATCACGCCCAGCCTGCCCGAGGGCGTGCGGCTCGAGCCCTTCTACGACCAGAGCGAGGTCATCGCGCGCACAACGCGCACGGTGACGCGGAACCTTGTCGAAGGCTGCCTGCTCGTCGTCGCCGTGCTGTTCGTGTTCCTGCGCGACGTCAGGGCCGCCGTCATCGTGGCGGCCGTGATCCCGCTGTCGATGCTTGCCGGCTTCATCGGCATGCGTCTCTTCGGCGTGTCGGCGAACCTGATGTCGCTCGGCGCGATCGACTTCGGCCTGATGGTCGATGGCGCGGTGGTCATGATGGAGAGCTTCGTCCGGCGCCGGGCGCGCGCCGGGGCGCAGGTGACCCACCCGTCGGCCGACGGCGGCGCCGCCCGGCTCGCCCTGTTCCGCGACGCGGCCGCCGAAGTGGCCAGGCCCGTGCTGTTCGGCGTGCTGATCATCATCGCGGTCTACCTGCCGATCTTCACGCTCGAAGGGCTGGAAGGGAAGATGTTCCGGCCGATGGCCATCACGGTCTGTTCGGCCCTGACCGGCGCGCTGCTGCTGTCGCTTACTGGTGTGCCTGCGGCCGCCTCGTACCTGCTGAAGCTCGATGGCACGCACGCCGAGGAACGCTGGTTCGTCCGGCTCCGCAGCTGGTACACCGACAGGCTGCGGCTCTGTCTCGCACATCCATTCCGGGTTCTGGCGACGGCGGCGGTCGTGGTGACTGTCGCACTCGCGTCGGTGCCGTGGCTCGGCACGGAGTTCATGCCGCGCCTCGACGAAGGCGCGATCCTCATCGAGACGCGCAAGCTGCCGTCGGTCTCGCTCGACGAGTCGGTGGCGATTTCGACCCGCGTCGAGCAGATCCTGCTGCGTGACTTTCCGGAGATCTCGCAGGTCGTCACCAAGCTCGGCCGTCCCGATCTCGCGACCGAAGCGATGGGTATCTATCAGGGCGACGTTTACGTCCAGCTGCATCCCGAGGAGCGCTGGCCGGTGCGGCGGACGAAGGAGGAGCTCGTCGATGCGATGGCCGCCTCGCTCGCCCAGGTACCGGGCCTGTCGGTCAACTTCACGCAGCCGATGGCCATGCGGCTCGACGAGGTCGTGTCGGGCATCAAGGCCGACGTCGCGGTAAAGGTGTTCGGGCCCGACGCCGCCGTGCTCGAGCAGCTCGGCAACCGGATCCTGAACGTGATCGAAACCGTGCCTGGTGCGGCCGATGCGCAGGTCGAGATCCTCTCCGGGGCCGCACAGCTCGAGATCGCCATCGATCGCGAGGCGCTGGCGCGTTACGGTCTGCACGTGGCCGACGTGCAGGAGGTGGTCGAGACCGCCATCGGCGGACGGCTCGCCACCGAGCTGCTCGACGGCGGCCGCCGCTTCCCGGTCGTGGTCCGGCTGCCCGACGCGGCGCGACGCGATGCGGCGGCCATCGGCGCGATCGGAGTGCCGGCACCGGGCGGCGAGCGGGTGCCGCTCGCGCGGCTCGCATCGATTCGCATCGCGCCGACGCCGGAGGCGATTTCGCACGAGAACGCTGAGCGGAGAATCGTCGTTCAGAGTAACGTCCGCGGACGCGACGTCGGCAGCTTCGTCGCCGAGGCGCGCCGGCGCATAGCCGGCTCGGTGACGCTGCCGGCCGGCTACTACATCACCTGGGGCGGGCAGTTCGAGAACCAGGAGCGCGCCACGGCGCGCCTGGCCCTCGTCGTGCCGCTGTCGCTGGCCATCATCTTCGTGCTGCTGCTGGCGACGTTCCACCGCGTCCGCTGGGCGCTGCTCATTCTGGTGAATGTGCCGTTTGCCGCCGTCGGCGGTATCGCCGCGCTCTGGCTGCGCGGGATTACGCTGAACCTGTCGGCCTCGATCGGCTTCATCGCCCTGTTCGGCATCGCCGTGCTGAACGGTGTGGTCATGCTCGCCGCCATCCGGGCACTTCGCGAGCGCGATGGACTGCCCATTTCCGAGGCGACCGTTGTCGGCGCGGGGGAGCGGCTCAAGCCCGTGCTGATGACGGCGCTGGTCGCGGCGATCGGGTTCCTGCCGATGGCGCTGTCGCAGGGAACCGGGGCCGAGGTGCAGCGGCCGCTGGCCACCGTGGTGATTGGCGGCATCGCGACGTCGACCCTGCTCACGCTCGTCGTGCTGCCCACGCTGTACGACATGATGGAGCGGTGGGTCGAGCGCCGCACCGCGGCGCGGCGGGCCGAAGCATCCGATGCGGGTACTGCTGGTTGAGGACGATCCGGAGATCAGCCGCTTCATCGTGCGCGGTCTGACCGAGGAGCGTCACCTCGTGGATCTGGTGACCGACGGTCCGTCCGCTGTCGAGGTGGCGGCTGCCGAGGAGTACGACGTCGTGATCCTGGACGTGATGCTGCCGGGAGCCGACGGCTTCGAGGTCTGCCGCCGGATGCGGCAGCAGGGACTCGACGTGCCCGTCATCATGCTCACGGCGCGCGATGCCGTCGCCGACCGGATCACCGGGCTCGACGAGGGCGCCGACGACTACCTGGTCAAGCCGTTCGCGTTCGAGGAGCTGCTCGCCCGGCTTCGGGCGCTTTCCCGACGCGGCCGGAGCCGGCACCTCACCCACCAGCTGACGTACGGACCAATCACGATCGACCAGCGCGCGCATCGGGCTCTGATCGATGGCGTGCCGCTCGACCTGACGGCCACCGAGTACCGGCTGCTCGAGTTCCTGACGCGGAGGGCCGAGGCCATTGTCACGCGCGACCAGCTCGCGCAGCACGTCTGGGGCGGCGACTACGATCCGCTCTCGAACAACGCCGATGTGTACATCGGTTACGTGCGGAGGAAGCTGCAGGCCCACACCTCCGTGCCGCTCATTCACACCGTGCGCGGCCTCGGATACATGCTGCGCCTTGCGCCCCCCGGGTGATTCATGCCGCAGCTGCCGGGCAACGCGACGTTCCGTGGACGTCTCACGTGGCGGTGGACGATCGCCGTCGGCCTGCTGCTCGGTGCCGCGAACCTGACGATCTACGTCGCGGCCCGCTCCTACCTGGCGGCCTGGCTCGACGGCCAGGTGCGCACGCTGGCCGCCACCGAGGCGGCGTCGTCGACCGACGGCCTCGAAGACGTGCACCTGCACGAGAAGACCTTCGCCGAATTCGACGCCGGCGCGTTCACCGAGAAGCTCGTCCAGATTTTCGACGCCAGTCACACGCTCGTCCTGCAGACCACGGGACTCGAGCGGTTGCCGCCGGTCGTGCCCGATGAGGCCGTGGCGGCGGCGCTCGCGGGACACTCGTCGCTGCTGTCGACCGAGGTGCAGGGACGCCCGCTGCGGATGGCCGTGGTCAGGGCGATGCGCGACGACCGGCCGTTTGCCGTCGCCGTCGGCCTGTTCACCGATGACATCGTCCACGGGCTCGAGAACCTGGCGCTGCTGCTGACCGTGGTGTGGATTGTCTGCGTGTCGGCGACGGCGACGATCGGCTACGTGCTGGCCGGTCGTGCGCTTGCCCCGGTAGCGCGGATTACCGAGCGCGCCGCGTGGATTGCGCGCGGCAACTTCGGCGCGCGCCTCGACCCGCCCGCCGCGCACGACGAAGTCGGGCGCATGACGGTCCTGCTCAATTCGATGCTCGACCGCCTGCAGGCCGCGGTCGAGGCCAACCGTCGCTTCGCGGCCGACGCCTCGCACGAGCTGCGCGGGCCACTTACGGCGGTGGTCGGCGAGATCGACGTCACGCTCCGGCACCCGCGGGCGGCGGACGAATACCTCGAGACGCTCCGGCGCGTGAGGGCGCGTATCGATGAGCTGACAGCGCTGACGGGCGACCTGATGCTGCTCGTGCGTGCCCAGGAGCGGGCGCACGACATCGTGCGGCGCGAGATCGCGCTCGAGG
>QGVF01000119.1 GCA_003242705.1 Acidobacteriota bacterium | reverse complement strand
ACCAACGACGACGGCTATTTCTCGCCCGGGATCCAGGCGCTGGCCGAAGCGCTGAAACCGTTCGGGGAAGTCACCATCGTCGCGCCGCAGACCGAAGCCAGCGCCGTCGGCCACGCCCTGACGCTGCGTCGCCCGCTCCGCTTCGAGGCGATTGCACCGGGCGTCTGGGCGGTCGACGGCACGCCGACCGACTGCGTCAACATCGCGCTGTCGCAGCTCTATCCCGACGGTCTGGACCTGATCGTCTCGGGTATCAACAAGGGGCTGAACATCGGCGACGACGTGACCTATTCCGGGACGGTGGCCGGCGCGCTCGAAGGGGCGCTGCTCGGCTACCAGGCCGTCGCGTTCTCGCTCGAACAGGGACCGGGCGGGTACGACTTCGGTCGGGCGGCCGCGATTGCCGCCGACGTCGTGGCGTCGGTCCTCGAGGACCCGCTGCCGGTCCGCTCGTTCCTCAACGTGAACGTGCCGGTCGGCACGCCGCGCGGCATCCGCGTCACGGTGCAGGCCCGCCGGAACCACATCACGAAGATCGCGCGGCGGATCGATCCTCGCGGGCTGCCGTACTTCTGGGTGGAGGAGGCGCAGGACGACTGGCAGCCGCACGACCGCTCGGACTATCAGGCCATCCGCGACGGATTCGTCTCGATCACGCCGCTGCAGCCCGACATGACCGACCACTCGCTGCTCGACAGGCTGGAGGGGCTTACGTCCAGGGTGCGAGCTGAGGTAAGATAGTCCGGTTGTCGGGGCGTGGCTCAGCCTGGTAGAGCACTCGGTTCGGGACCGAGGGGTCGGAGGTTCAAATCCTCTCGCCCCGACCAACACCCATCACCCGGTTCTCCGGACATCTCCTGATACATCGACGCTCGGTCGTCTGACGGCCGGTTCATTCGACCCCGGCGATGCCGCGCGCGGCCGTACGCCACGTCAGGCGGCGTCATTGTCGCGCTTCCTGCCGTCTTCCTTCGCGCCAAACGGATAGGCCGTCGTGACCGGTCCCTTCGCCGGAATCATCAGCGACAGCCCCATCGTCACGCCCAGGATGAGGAGCGTGACGCCCAGCGAGTAGGCGACCGGGACGTGGTACACCCCGGCGAGCAGCATCTTGGCGCCGATGAACACGAGGACGATGGCCAGGCCGTAGCTCAGCAGGTGAAAGCGCTCGTGCACGCCGGCAAGCAGGAAGTACATCGCGCGCAGGCCCAGGATCGCGAAGACGTTCGACGTCAGCACGATGAACGGATCCCGGGTGACGGCGAAGATGGCCGGAATCGAGTCGACGGCAAAGACGACGTCGACGATGCCGATCAGGACGATGACGAGGAGCAGCGGCGTGGCCATCCGCACGCCGTCGACCGTAGTGAAGAACCGCTCTCCGTCGTAGGCGGGTGAGACGCGCATGCGGCGCCGTACCCAGTTGAGCGCGGGATTGTGTTCGAGATCCGGCTCCTTGCCGGCCGCCCACCACATCTTGAGGCCGGTGAAGATCAGGAAGGCGCCGAAGCCGTAGAGCACCCAGTGGAAGCGGGCGATCATCCACGCGCCCGCCAGAATCATCACGGCGCGGAGCAGGAGCGCGCCGAGAATGCCCACCATCAGCGAGCGCTTCTGGTACTCGGCGGGAACCGCGAAGTACGTGAAGAGCATCAGGAAGACGAAGATGTTGTCGACGGCGAGCGCCTTTTCGATGAGATAGCCGGTCACGAACTCGAGCGCCACCGTGCTGGCGGCGGCGCGCGTCACGGCATCCTCCGATGTGCCGCCCAGCGACCACCACAGGACGCCGACGAAGGCGAGGCTGACGACGACCCAGATGAGCGACCAGATCGCGGCCTCGCGCGTCGAGACGCGATGCGCACCCTGACGGTTGAGGGCAAAGAAGTCGATGACGAGCGCCACGACCACGATGGCCGCAAAGAGCGCCCAGAGCAGGGGAGTGCCGATGGACATGCGAACCTCTGCGAGTGACGGCCGGCGCGCCGGGGGACGAAGTATGAGCCCCGATCTGGTCTTGTCGTCCGGGTTGGGACCGGATGCGGGCACCGGGAGGCGAGCGGATGCGCCGATCCGTCCGTCTCCGTGATGACGATGCCGCAGCGACGCCTGGGAGGCGTCTCGACTACTCCCCGTCAGAGGACGCCCCATTCAAGCAGGTTCGCTGCTCTGGCGTCAACGGTCGCAGGCGCGCGCCGGGGCAGCCGCGGGGCGATGCCGTGTGACAGACTGAGCCCAACGTGCCGATCACGGGCCATCAGGCGTTCCTGACGCAGGAAGCCCTGGCGGCGATTGCCGAGACGACCCTGGCCGAACATCGACGCGTTTGCCGAGGGACGCCAGAGCGGTAACGAGCTGGTTGCGCCCGGACGGCCGTGACGGGCGGCGATCGTCGCCACGGGGCATCCGCTATGCTGTCCGGATGGCGTGGCTGATCCTGGTTGTGGCTGGCCTGCTCGAGACCGCGTGGGCCGTTGGGCTGAAGTACACCGAAGGGCTGACGCGTCCGTGGCCGACCGTGCTGACGGCTGCGGCGCTGCTGCTGAGCGTGGGGCTGCTGGCGGTTGCCGTGCGCGATCTGCCGCTCGGGACGGCTTATGCCGTCTGGACCGGGATCGGAACGGTCGGGACGGTCGTCTTCGGCATTCTCGTCTTCGGCGAATCGACGGCGCTGCTCCGACTGGCCTGCATCGGCGCCATCATCACCGGCATCGTCGGCCTGAAGCTCGTGAGCCCGTCGTAGGCGACGGGCTCACGAACGAACGTCTTACGACTCCTCCGACGACTCGTCGTCGGTCCGGCCGGCCAGCAGCGGAAGACCGCCGCCCTTGCCGGGCGCGAGCAGGCCGACGCTCCCGTACACGAACAGCTTGTCGCGGGTGTCCTCGATGTCGAGGTTCCGCATCGTGAGCTGGCCGATGCGGTCCTGCGGCGAGAAGGTCGACTCGCCCTTTTCCATCGTCAGCCGCTCGGGCTTGTAGGTGAGGTTCGGGCTCGTCGTATCCAGGATCGAGTAGTCGTTGCCCCGGCGCAGCTCGAGCGTGACCTCGCCGGTGACGGCGGCGGCGACCCACCGCTGGGCGGTCCGGAGCATCATCGCCTGCGAGTCGAACCAGCGCCCCTGGTAGAGCAGCCGGCCGAGGCGGCGTCCGATGTCGCGGTACTGCTCGATCGTGTCCTCGTTGTGGATACCGGTGACGAGCCGCTCGTAGGCGATGTAGAGCAGGGCCATGCCGGGCGCCTCGTAAATGCCGCGGCTCTTCGCCTCGATGATGCGGTTCTCGATCTGATCGCTCATGCCGAGGCCGTGGCGGCCGCCGATCCGGTTCGCTTCGAGCATCAGCTCGACAGGATCGTCGAACGTCGCGCCGTTGAGGGCGACGGGCCGGCCCTCCTCGAAGCGCACGCGCACGACTTCCGCCTTCACCTCGACGTCGTCACGCCAGAAGGCGACGCCCATGATGGGCTGGACGATCTTGATGCTGGTGTCGAGGTGCTCGAGATCCTTCGCCTCGTGCGTGGCGCCGAGCAGGTTCGAGTCGGTCGAGTACGCCTTCTCGGCGCTCATGTGATAGGGCAGGCCGGCCTTCTGCATGTACTCCGACATTTCGCGCCGGCCGCCCAGCTCGTCGATGAACGCCTGGTCGAGCCACGGCTTGTAGATGCGGAGGTTCGGGTTGGCCAGCAGGCCGTAGCGGTAGAAGCGCTCGATGTCGTTCCCCTTGAACGTGCTGCCATCGCCCCAGACGTGCACGTCGTCTTCCTTCATGGCGACGACGAGCATGGTGCCGGTGACGGCGCGGCCGATGGGGGTGGTGTTGAAGTAGGGGAGACCGGCCGTCGTGATGTGGAAGGCGCCGCACTGCAGGGCGGCAATCCCTTCCTCGACGAGCTGCCGCCGGCAGTCGATCAGCCGGGCCCGCTCGGCGCCGTACTCGAGCGCCTTCCGGGGGATGGCCTCGTAGTCGGGCTCGTCGGGCTGGCCGAGGTTCGCCGTGTAGGCGTACGGGATGGCGCCCTTCTGGCGCATCCAGTGCAGGGCTGCGCTCGTGTCGAGGCCTCCCGAGAACGCGATTCCGACTTTTTCTCCGACCGGCAGACTCTGAAGAATCTTGGACAAGGCAGTACTCCGAAACGGGAAATGATAGCAGGCGGAGCCGGTCCGGGCAGCCGGGTGGGGATCAGGATCAGCCGCCGGCCGGCCAGAGAGGAGGAGCCGTGACCCCGGGACGATACGACGCGCTGGCGGCGGCCATGTCGACCGCGGCGCAGCTGCTGGGCGTGGCCGGCCTGGCGCTCGTGCCGGCCGGCGCTCTGTGGCTGCTGAAGCCGTGCAGGGGACCGGCTGGCGCAGGTGCAGGGCTGGTATCGCGCGACGGAGACGGGCGTGCCGCACTGGCGATCGTTTCTGTTCGACTAGCAATGCGACACAGCCCGTCCCGTGTGCCGTGCGCGCCGGGCCGTGGTTACCTGCGGCGGTACTCCGTGCGCGTGAAGGGCACCCACTGACCGTCGGGACCCTTCGTGTGCCCGGTGAGCGTCCGGGTGTTGTCGTCGATGAAGGCGATGACGTCCTTGTATGGCACGATGGCGCCGCTGCCATCCATGGCGGGACCTTCCGAGTACAAGGCGAGTGCATTGCCGCTCTCGTCGAGTTCTCCGTCGTAGACCCACAGGTACGGCATCGACGACCCGATCCACGACCCGACGAAGCGCTTGCGCGCCGGGTCCCAGCCGAGCGTCGTCTGCGAAACATGGAGATTGCCGTCGTGCGTGGGGGAGACCGCTTCGCCGACCACCCAGTAGGCGCCGATGGCGCGATAGGTCTCGGTACCTTCGAGTCGCGTGGCCTTCGTGGATTCAGTGGCTTCGACTTCTTCGATTGAAATCCACTCGCCGACCAGTCGGGCGAGCCACTGATGTTCGCGTGACGGTGTGAATGTCATGTGTGGCTAGGTATCAGAATCGGCATCGCCGTGTCGACCGTCGGTCGGCCGGCCGTGTGGAGTTTCCGGGTGGCTGCGGATCAGTTCGCACCAGGCCCTCGATCGCCCGGCCGGTGTGTGCCGACGCCCCTCACGCTTGCGGCGGCACTGAGTTTGCTGGTCTACTCTCGAGACTTCCAGGAGGTCCCATGGCCGAGCAGCTTTCGATGCCGAAGGCACGCGACGTGATGAATCGCGCCGTTCACACCGTCGACCCGGACATGACGCTGTCCGAGGTCATTGCGTTCCTGCTGAAGCACGGTCTGTCGAGCGCCCCGGTTGTCGAGGACCAGGGAGGCGAGGCGGTGCTGGTCGGGTTCGTGTCCGAGCACGACTGCCTGGAGCACCTGGCGAACGAGCTCTTCTACGGCACACCGAGTCCCCGGCAGACGGCTGCGACGATCATGAAGCGCCACCCGATCAGTGTCTCGCCCGACACGGAACTGTTCGCCCTGACGTCGATTTTCGTCAACCACGGGATGCGGCACCTGCCGGTGGTCGAGGACGGCCGACTGCTCGGGGTGATCAGCCGGCGGGACATCCTCACCGCCATGGAGAAGCAGTACGCCGCATTCCTCCGCCAAGCTGAAGCCGAGCGGCAGCGGCCCGACCTGCGCGAGGTGCTGGCGCAGGGGGTCGTCGTGACGCCGCTGAAGAAGAAGCGGAAATAGACGGGCAGCCGGTCCGCCGCGCCTGTGTGAGTTGCCCTGCTGTGACCCGTTCTGTCAGACGCTGTCATCACGATATGCGCAACAGAAACTGAGCGGTCGCCCGTGGCCATCCCGCCCGGAGCGATCCGCAGGGAGGTCACATGGCACGAGTACTCTGGGCGGCCGCGGCCCTGGCAGCGGCGGCGCTTCTGGCCGGCTGCGGCAGCAGCAGCAAGTCACCGACCGGTCCGGGACAGGCGAATCCGCCGCCGGCAACGCAGAATCGGGCGCCTGTCGTCAGCGGCATCACGATCAACCCGCCGTCGGGATTCCAGGACCGGACGCAGTTCACCTTTTCCGCGAACGCAAGTGATCCCGACGGCGACACCCTCACTTACACCTGGAACATCGCGGGTAATCCGGCATCGGGCCAGACGGTGACGATGGCCTTCACGACCGGGGGTGAGGGGACGGCGACCGTAACGGTCTCCGACGGCAAGGGCGCCACGGCGACCGCGAGTCAGGCCTTCACGGTGGCGACGATGACGGGAACCTGGACCGGCGAGGGGCCGTGGGGGCCGTTCACGATGACGCTCACGCAGGCGGCCGGGTTCATCAAGGGCACCTACACCGACGCCATCGGCACGGCCGAGGTCGGGCCGACGGGCGAGATCGGCACGATCGACAACAGCGGCAACGTCTCGCTCCGCGTCAAACAGGCACCGTTCGCCGATTTCCGCATGACAGGCGTGCTCGAAGGCAACGGTCGCCGCGTGACCGGCACGGTCTCCGGATCGGGCGCCCAGGGCGTCCCGTTCGTGATGATGAAGTAGCACGCGTCGGGCACGAGACGATGGCGGGCGCGCTGCGGCGCGCTCGCCGCCCTTCCTGAACGAGCCAGGACGTCGCTACCGGATCGTGACGCCTCCACTGATCCACCGGCCCGGCATCGCGACACCGGCGATCTCCGTATAGGTCACGTCGAACAGATTCGTCCCGTCGACGAACAGGTCGAGACGGCCGATCGTCCGGCTCAGGCGGGCGCCGACGAGCGCATAGTGCTGACCGTCGCGGCGCAGGCGATGGTCGACGTTGACGGCTGCCTGGAAGCCACGCCCAAGCGGCAGGGCCACGGAAAGGGCTGTCGAGTGGCGTGCGTACTCGAGCACGTAGCGCGACTCGAGGCTCAGCGCCGGGGCGTCGACGTGCAGTCCGGTGTAGGCCACGCGCACGAGGGTACGGGCCCAGTAGCGCGCCAGGCTCAGCTCGACTCCGCGTGCGGCGACGTCCCGGATGTTGGTGGCCTGGAACCGCTCGTCGGAACGGGCGCGGACGAAATCGATGACGTCGCGATCCCACCGCCCGAACACCGACACGGTTCCGGTCCAGGCGCGATGCTGCCAGTCGAGGCCGCCGTCGACCGTCCAGCCGCGTTCGGGCCGGAGGTCGACCCGGCCGAGCGTGTTCGGATCGCTGTAGTAGAGCTCGGTGAACGTCGGGATGCGGTAGGCGTGCCCTGCCGAGGCGCGCAGGCGGAACCCGCCCCCGAGCGTCGTCGCCATCGAGGCGGTCGGGCTGACGGCAGAGCCGAACGCCGAGTAGCGATCGGCGCGGAGCCCGCCCACGATCGTCGTCCGCGCGCCGGCCGTCAGCTGAATCTCGCCGAACCCGCTGACGCGGCTGTAACGGTGATTGCCGAGGTTCGACGAGCGGACCCGGTCGATTCCACCCGACGCGCCGATCGCCAGCGACAGGGCGCCCGTCGTGCGCCGGGCGTCGATGCGGACATCGGCCGCGGTCGTACGGTGCCGGTTCTCCGAGAAGCCCGGCCGGTTGACGTCCCAGCGGAAGTGGTCCCCGTGGTTGCGCGCCGTCCCCTGGACGTTCGTCGTCCAGCTGCCGACGCCGGCCTGCCAGCGGATGCCGCCCAGTGTCTGATCGGTCCATTCCTTCGACGGCGACGGGCCGTAGAAGCCGTTGGCCCCGAAGGCGCGGCGCTGGTGGCGGATGTCGACCGTGATGCCGGCGCCAGGGGAGCCGCGCAGGGCACCGCCGCCGAGGGCGAAGTCACGGTCGACCATGAAGCCGTCCGATCGGCTGGTCCAGCCCGCCAGGGTCCAGCGCGTCGGCAGCAGGCCGCCGCGGGCCGAGCCCTGGATGTCGACGAGACCGTGCTGGCCGGCCGTCAGTCGCGCGACGGCGTGCGCATCGGTGCGCGAAATGACATTGATCGTGCCGCCGACGGCGTCGGCACCGTGTACGGCCGACGTGGCTCCGCGGACGACTTCGATCCGGTCGATGGCGACGGCCGGCAGAGGGATTTCCCCGTTGTGATGAGCGGACTGGCTGTCGTTGAGGCGCATGCCGTCGGCCAGCATCAGGTGCTGGCCGAACGTCGCGCCGCGAATCGCCACGTCGGTCTGGACGTCGCGCGGTCCGCGGGCGCGCAGGTCGACCCCGGGAACGAAGCGGAGCGCCTCGATGGGCGACGACAGGCCGAACTGTTCGAGGTCGGCGCGGTCGATCAACGTAATTGCACGCGTCAGGTCGGCCACGTCGAGCGGTGCGACCGTGGCCGTGACGAAGACTTCCTGCGAGATGCGGGGCGGCGCGGCCGGCGGGTCCTGAGGACCCGTCTGGGCGGCGGCCGGACGGGCCCAGGCTGCCGCCAGGACGACGACGGCAACCGCGACGGATGATGGAAGAAGGACGGAACAGAGCGCGCGACGCATGAGGCGTGGCCCCTCCAGCGGGCCCGCGGCACTATGCTACGGCCGGCCGTCGTCGTGCAAACCGGGGCGCGGCGCGCGGAAGCTCCTCATCTATACTGTGTCGATGCTCGAAGCCCGGCGGTTCGTGCTGCGCGGACGTGTCCAGGGTGTGGGCTTCCGGTTTTTCACGGTGGAAGCGGCCCGCGTCGAGGGCATCCACGGCTGGGTCGCCAACCGTCCGGACGGCGCCGTGGAAATCGTGGCCGAAGGGGACCGCGAGGCGCTCGACCGCTTCGAACAGCGCATCCGTCGGGGCCCGCCTGGGGCGAGGGTCGACGAGGTCAGTGTCGATGCCGATGTCCCGACGGGTCGGGCCACGGGGTTCTCGATACGAAGGTGAAGGGGACGAACGAGGCGCGCATGGAGGCATTGAAGGAGCGCATCCGGCACGTGCCGGATTTTCCGAAGCCGGGCATTCTGTTCTACGACGTCACGACGCTGCTGAAGGACCGTCAGGGGTTCCGGATGGCCGTCGATGCGATGTCGGAACCGCACCGCGGCAAGTCGATCGACATGGTCGTCGGCATCGAGAGCCGGGGCTTCATCTTCGGGTCGGCGATCGCCGATCGGTTCGGCACCGGCTTCGCGCCCGTGCGCAAGCCCGGGAAGCTCCCGTCGACGACGCGGCGCGCCTCGTACGAGCTGGAGTACGGCACCGATACGCTCGAGATTCACGACGACGCGGTGCAGGCGGGACAGCGGGTGCTCATCGTCGACGACCTGCTCGCCACGGGCGGTACGGCGTCGGCCGCCGTCCGGCTGATTCGTGAGCTCGGCGCGGAGGTCGTCGGGGTCCAGTTCCTCATCGAGCTCGTCGACCTGAAGGGCCGCGACCGGCTGCAGAACGAAGAGGTCGGCGTGGTCCTGCGCTACTGACTCATTCACTTCGGCGCCCGTAGCTCAGCTGGATAGAGCACCGCCCTCCTAAGGCGGGGGTCGCGCGTTCGAATCGCGCCGGGCGCACCATTCCGATCGGATCGGCGATCGCAGCGACTACCGGATTACAGAGCAGCACACGATGGATGCGAAACAGCGTCACGATCTCAAGCGGGACGAGTTCACCGAGACCGTCCTGACCCTGGCCGACCGCGTCGCCGCGAAGCGTCGCGCCCTCGTCACGGCCGCCGTCGTTCTTCTCGGCGTGCTGGTGGTGGTCGGCGGCATCATGACCTGGCGGACGCGGCAGGCGAACGAGGCCGGTGCGCTGCTGGGGATCGCGCTGGCGACGGCCGAAAGTCCGATCGTGCCGCCGCCGTCGGTGGCCGGCGCGACGCAGACGCCCGGCACGTTCCCCACGGTCGAGGCGCGTGCCGAAGCCGCCATTGCCGCGTTCAACGCGGTGATCGAACGCTACCCGGGCACGGAAGCGGCTCGAACCGCGGCCTTCCATCTCGCCTCGGAGCTGCTGGCCGCCGGTCGCGCCGAGGAAGCCGAGCGGGCCTTTGCGGCCATTGCCGCCGAGGAGGGCAACACCCTGCGCGGCGGTTCGGCACGGCTCGGCCAGGCCGAGGCGCTGCTCGCGCTCGGGCGCGCCGACGAGGCGCTCGCGATTTACAACGAGCTGGCCGCGGCGCGCGATGGCGTGCTGCCGCAGGATGCCGTCCTCATGGAACTGGCCCGCGCATCCGAGCGGGCCGGCCGCGTCGACGACGCGCGGGCGGCCTACCGCCGGGTGATCGATGAGTATCCGCAGTCGCTGTTCGTGATGCAGGCCGAGCAGCAGCTCGCGGCGCTCAATTAGTCGCGGCCTCAGCCGTCGACCTCGCGCCGCAGCTCGGCGAGCAGGTTGAGGGCGTCGAGCGGCGTGAGCCGGTCGACGTCCACCTGCTTCAGGCGCTCGACCACCGGGTGGGGCGCGTCGACGCTCTGGAAGAGCGTCAACTGCTGCTGCGCGGCCACCGGCGCGCCGCTCAGGCTCGGGCGGCCGCCGCGCTGCAGTTCGTCCTGTTCGAGCGACTTCAGGATTTCCGAGGCGCGGGTCACCACCGACGGCGGGATTCCGGCCAGCCGCGCCACCTGGATGCCGTAGCTGCGGTCCGAGCGCCCCGGCACGATCTTGTGCAGGAAGACAATCTCGTCGCGGAACTCGCGCGCGGCCACGTGCTGATTGACGACGCCGGGCACGGCGTCGGCCAGGTCGGTCAGCTCGTGGTAGTGCGTCGCGAAGATCGTCTTGGGCCGTGCGCGCTCGCTGGTCGCCAGGTGTTCGGCGACGGCCCAGGCGAGGCTGAGCCCGTCGAACGTCGCCGTCCCGCGCCCGATTTCGTCGAGGATGACGAGGCTGCGGCTGGTGGCCGCGTGCAGGATGTTCGCCGTCTCCTGCATTTCGACCATGAACGTCGACTGTCCGCGCGCGATGTTGTCCGACGCGCCGACGCGCGCAAAGATCCGGTCGACGATGCCGAGCTTGGCGCTGCGCGCGGGAACGAACGAGCCGGCCTGGGCGAGCAGCGCCAGCAGCGCCACCTGGCGCAGGTAGGTCGACTTGCCGCCCATGTTCGGGCCGGTCAGGATGACGACCTGCGACGACGAGCCGTCGAGGTGCACGTCGTTCGGGACGAAGTCGCCCGCCAGCGTCCGCTCGACGATCGGGTGGCGCGCGTCGACGGCGTGGAACTCGTCGCCCTCGTGCAGGAACGGCTTCGTGTAGTTGCAGGCCGTGGCGACGTCGGCCAGGCCGGCCAGC
>QGVF01000118.1 GCA_003242705.1 Acidobacteriota bacterium | reverse complement strand
GCTCATCCGTTCGCGCGCGGACCTCGGCGTCTGCTGGTGGGCCCATGCCGACTGACCGGCGCCCGCGGGTTCTTCAGGTCGTCCTCAGCCTTCACCCCGGCGGCACCGAGCGGCTCGTCCTCGACCTCGTCACCCGGCTCCACGCCGACATCCCGATGCGCGTCTGCTGCCTCGACGACGAAGGTGCCTGGGCCGACGAGTGCCGGCGGATCGGCGTCGAGGTGCGGGCGCTCGGCCGGCAGCCAGGCTTTCACCCGCAGCTCGGGCGACAGGTGGCCCGCGAGGCCTCTGCGCACCAGGCCACGCTGATCCACGCGCACCACTATTCGCCGTTCGTCTACAGCTGTATTGCCAAGCTCTGGCGTCCCGGGACGAAGCTCGTCTACACCGAGCACGGCCGCGTCGACGACGCCCCGCCCTCGCCGCGGCGACGCCTGGCCAACCGCCTCTTCGCACGATTTCCGTCGCACGTGTTCGCCGTTTCCGACGACCTGCGGCGCCATCTCGCCGCCGAAGGCCTTTCCGCGCACGTCGTCTACAACGGCATCGACATCGGCCCGTTGCCCACCGATGCCGACCGCACAACGGTCCGCGCGGAGCTGGGCCTCGACGAGGACACGATCCTGGTTGGGACGATCGCCCGGCTCGACCCGGTGAAGGATCTCGGCTCGCTCATCGACGCCGTCGCGCAGCTGTCCCCCGCGCACGACGTCCGTCTCCTCGTCGTCGGCGACGGACCGGAACGCGAGCGGCTCACGGCCCGGGCGCAGGCCTCGGCGGCAGCCGATCGCATCCGCTTCCTCGGCCGGCGCGACGATGCCCGCCGGTGGCTGGCAGGATGTGATGTCTACGTGAACTGCTCGATCAGCGAAGGCGTGTCGCTCACGATTCTCGAAGCCATGGCGGCCGGGCTGCCGGTGGTGGTCACGGGCGTCGGCGGCACGCCGGAGGTCGTGACGCCGGACTGCGGCGTGCTCGTGCCGGCACGCGACACGGCCGCACTTGCACGTGCCATTGCCTCGCTGGCTGCCGACGCCTCGCGGCGTCGCGCGCTCGGGGCCGCCGGACGCCGCCGCGTCGAGTCGGCGTTCTCGCTCGATCGCATGGTCGCCCGCTACCGCGACGTGTACCAGGGAGCCGCGTGATGTGCGGAATCTCCGGAGCCTTCGGTCTCGACGCGCCACTGCAACCCGCGGTGCGCGACGCCGTACGCCGCATGAACGAGGCCATCACCCATCGGGGCCCCGACGGCGACGGCTTCCACGACGACGAGCGGGTCGCGCTCGGCCATCGGCGTCTGGCCATCATCGACCTGGCCGGCGGCCGGCAGCCGATGTCCAACGAAGACGGGTCGGTCTGGATCGTCTTCAACGGTGAGATCTACAACCATCGCGATCTGCGGCCCGATCTCGAAGCCCGCGGCCACCGTTTCCGCACGTCGTCGGACACCGAGGTCATCGTGCACGGCTGGGAAGAGTACGGTCCGGCTGTCGTCGATCGCCTGCACGGCATGTTCGCCTTCGCGATCTACGACGCCCGGCGGCGCGAGCTGTTCGCCGCGCGGGATCGGCTCGGAAAGAAGCCGCTCTACTACACGGTCATCGACGGCGTGCTGCACCTCGCCAGCGAGCTGCCGCAGCTGCGACGCGCGGCGGGCTGGACCGACGACATCGACCTGACGGCCCTCGAAGGCTACCTGGCGCTCGGCTACTTCGTCGCACCGGCCACGCCCTACCGCGGCGTCTACAAGCTGCTGCCGGGGCACTGGCTGCACGCGAAGGACGGCCGCATCGAGACGCGCGAGTACTGGGACGTCGCCGAGTTCGACACCGACACGCGATCGGACGACGAGATCCTCGACGAGATCGACGAGCGGCTGCGCGCGGCGGTGCACGGACGTCTCGAGAGCGAGGTGCCGCTCGGCGCGTTCCTGAGCGGCGGCGTCGACTCGGGCCTCGTCGTGTCGTACATGGCCGAAGTGCTGGGCGACCGGCTCGTCACGGCGTCGGTCGGGTTCGGTGAGCGCGCATTCGACGAGCTCGAGGCCGCCGGCATCACCGCCTCCCACTTCGGCGCGCGGCACCATCCGGAGACGATCGCGCCGCGGCTCGACGAAGTGATCGATCCCGTCGTGCGCGCGCTGGGCGAACCGCTTGCCGACGCGTCGGTCATTCCCACGTGGTACGTCTCGCGCATCGCCCGCCGGCACGTGACGGTGGCACTCAGCGGCGACGGCGGCGACGAGAGCTGGGCCGGCTACGACTTCCGCTATCAGCCGCACGCCATGGAAGCGTTCGTGCGGAGCCTCGTTCCGGCGCTGGCGGCGCCGGCCATCGGCTGGCTCGGCCGGCGATGGCCGCGCTCGCCGCGGCTGCCGCGCCCGCTGCGGGTCGGCACGCTGCTCGAGAACCTCGGACGCGATCCGGCCGCGGCCTACTACGCCGATTTGACGTTCCTCAAGTCAGCCGACGCGCGGCGGCTGATGGGCCAGGCACCGCACCACGATCCGGCGGCCAGTCCGGTGTTCGAAGCGGTGACCGGGCCGTATCGCCGCTGTCCGTCGCGCGATGCGGTGCAGCGCGCCGAATACGCCGACCTGAAAATCTATCTGCCGAACGATCCGCTCGTGAAGGTCGATCGGATGAGCATGGCCCACAGCCTCGAAGTGCGCAGTCCGCTGCTCGATCACCGGCTCGTGGAGCTGGCGTTCCGGGTGCCCGCGTCGCGCAAGCAGTCGTGGCGCCAGGGCAAGCGGCTGCTGCGCGCGCTTGCGCGGCGCCGCCTGCCCGGCGCGCTCTGGTCGCTGCCGAAGAAGGGGTTCAGCGCGCCGATCGGCGCGTGGATTGCCGGTCCGTTCGCCGGCATGTTCCGCGACGAAGTGCTCGCGCCCGGCGCGGCGGTCCATCGGTGCCTCGACGCGCAGGAACTGACGCGCCTGTTCGAGAGTCACCGCCGCGGCGAGCGCGACGCCGGCTACGCGCTGTGGGCCGCCTGGGTGCTGGAACGATGGCTGCGCGGATGAGGCCGCTTCACGTCGGCGTCGTGGGCGGCGGCATCGTGGGGCTGGCCGTGGCCCGGCGGCTGCTGCAGGTCCGTCCCGATGCGTGCGTGACCGTCCTCGAAAAGGAAGAAGCCCTTGCACGCCACCAGACCGGCCGCAACAGCGGTGTGGTCCATGCCGGCATCTACTACGCGCCCGGCTCGCTGAAGGCGACGCTCTGCCGACGGGGCGTGAGCCTGCTCCAGGAGCTCTGCGCCACACACGGCATTGCCTACGAAACGTGCGGCAAGCTCATCGTCGCGTTCGACGAGGAGGAGCGGGCGAAGCTGCGGAACCTGTACGAACGGGCAACGGCGAATCGGGTGCCCGGCGTCCGGCTCGTCAGCAGCGCCGAACTGCGCGACATCGAACCGCACGCAGCGGGCCTCGAAGCGCTCCACTCGCCTTCGACGGCGATCGTCGACTTCGTGGCCGTGGCCGAAGCGCTGGCCAGTGAGGTGCGAACCGGTGGCGGCGACGTGCGCACCGGCGCGCGCGTGACGCAGTTGAAGGCCCGCGGGACGCAGGTCGTGGCCCGCACCCCGTCGGGCGAGCTGACGTTCGATCACCTCGTGATCTGCGCGGGCCTGCACGGCGACTCCGTGGCGCGCCTGGCGGGTGCGAACCCCGATCCGCGCATCGTGCCGTTCCGGGGTGAGTACTACCTGCTCCGGCCGGAGCGGCGACACCTCGTCAAAGGCCTCATCTACCCGGTACCCGACCCGCGCTATCCGTTCCTCGGCGTTCACCTGACGCGTCGCCACGACGGGGAGGTGCTGGTGGGGCCGAACGCGGTGCTCGCGCTGGCGCGCGAAGGGTACGGCTGGCGCACCGTGCGACTCGGCGACCTGGCCGGTACGCTGGCGTGGCCGGGCTTCTGGCAGCTGGCGCGCGCACACTGGCAGATGGGCCTGAGCGAGATGGCGGGCTCGCTGAGCCGGACGCGGTTTGCCGGGCTGGCCCGCCGATTCGTGCCCGAGCTCGAGGCCGACGACCTGATCCCCGGACCGGCCGGTGTCCGCGCGCAGGCCGTTGCCCGCGACGGGACACTCGTCGACGACTTCCGCATCGACCACCTGGGACCGATCACGGCGGTCCGGAACGCCCCGTCGCCCGGCGCTACGTCGTCGCTCGCGATCGCGGAGTACATCGTGTCGCAGATCGACTTCGGTGGCGGGACACGTTCCGCTCCTGCATAGTCTTCCTGCAGGAAGACATTAGTCCTTTTGCAGCGCCGCACAGCGAATTCGCTGACACCCGTTTTCCTTCGGGTTTGCGGCCCTTTCTGCGGATTTTCATGCGCCGACCGTTGATGGCTCAGTGGATCGACTCTTGCTCTAGGAGAACGCCGCGAGGTCGGCCAGGTCGAACGGCCCGACACGCATCAGTTATGAGGACAGACAACGCGATGCTGAAGCGATTCCTGCTCTCCACCGGCTTCCTCCTGATGACTGCCCACGCTGCAACGGCCGGTCCCCTGGTCCTGTCGTTCGGTGGCGGCGGCTGGAACAACCAGAGCGTCAGCGGGGTGTGCGTCGATGTCGACAACCGCCGCGGTTCCCGCGAGGACCAGATTCGCTGGGGCGGTGGCGAGCTCCGGAGCGTGGCCGGCCAGCGCGGCGGCGATGCCTGCTGGCTCGACACGGTCTGGCAGGATGGCTACTACAACGACCTGGCCACGGTCAGCGGGTACAACTTCGACCCGTTCGATGGCTCACGGACGTTCACCGACGGCACGGCGTACCTGAATCTCGGCACGTTCGAGCACGTGAACATGCCGGTCTACCAGATGATCACCGAGACCAGCTACACGCTGACCCTCGAGCACAACGGGTCGGGTGCCCCTATTACGTTCGACCTCTTCTTCACGCACAACGAGACGGACAACCAGGGTCGCACTGACTGCTGCGACGACATCGTCAGCGTGGCCTTCCCGGTGGTGTCGGCCATCCTTCAGGTCGGCTCCGACAGCTACCTCTTCCAGCTGCTCGGCTTCTCGCCGACCGGGCTTCCGGGTTCGTTCTCCTCGAACTTCCAGTCGCCTGAGTTCGGCACGACGACGACGGCGCTGTGGGCGCAGATTACCCACCAGCCGGTGCCGGAACCGGCCACGCTGACGCTGCTGGGCACCGGGCTGCTCGGCCTCGGCGCGGCCGCCCGTCGGCGGATGAGGAAGCAGTCGCAGGCCTGAGCTCCCCAGCGCGGCCAGCCCGCCTCCGGAGGGCCCGTCCCTCCGGAGGCCACGTTTCCCCTCGAAACACCGATAATCCTTCCGAGGGTTGGAGCGCCCTCGACGCCGTCTCCCCGTTCCGGCGGCAGCGCACAGGAGCCACAGAAACCTCCAGCATGTCCGGAAGAGCCGCAGCCCGACTCACGTTCGCGTTCGTCCTCGGCAGCTTCCTCCTGCTGTACGGTCCGGTGCTCCTCGGTCTTGCTGCCGACTGGTGGACCGACGACAACTATTCGCACGGGTTCGTCGTGCTCCCGTTCGCGGCCTACTTCACATGGGAGCGCCTCGGCCGACTCCGGCGGACGCGGGTCGCGCCGAGCCACGCCGGCCTCGTCGTCGTGCTGGCCGGGCTCGCCGTCTATCTCGCAGGAACGCTCGGCGCCGAGCGGTTTCTCGCCCGCGTGTCGATGCTGGTGGTGCTGGTGGGCGGACTCGCCTGGGTACGGGGATGGCCCACGGTTCGGGTGCTTGCGCTGCCGCTCGCCTTCCTGCTCCTGATGATTCCGATCCCGGCCATCATCTTCAACAAGCTGGCGTTTCCGCTGCAGCTGATCGCGTCGCAGGTCGGCGAACGGATCCTGTCGCTCTTCGGCATCCCCGTCCTGCGCGAAGGCAACCTGATCATCCTCGCGCGCACGACGCTCGAAGTGGCCGAAGCCTGCAGCGGCATCCGCTCGCTGATCTCGCTGCTCACGCTGGGACTCATCTACGGCTACTTCATCGATGGACGGACCGGCGTCCGGACCGCCATCGCGCTGCTCACCGTGCCGGTGGCGATCGTCGCCAACGGTGTGCGCGTGGCCGGCACCGGGATTGCCGCGCACCAGTTCGGTGAAGAAGCCGCCGCCGGGTTCTTCCACTCGTTTTCCGGCTGGCTGATGTTCGTCATCGCGCTCGGGCTGCTCGTGGCTGCGACGCACCTCATCCTTCGCCTGGTGCCCGGTGGCGCCGCGGCCGCCCCCGCACCACGCGAGGAGGTGGCCGCATGACGTCTCCCGTCCAGACAACGCTTCGCCTCGCGGTGCTGGGCCTCTGCCTGCTCGCGGCCGCCGCCGCTGATGCCTGGGCCCGTCGTCCGGAAATCATCGCGCCGCTGGTCCCGCTGCAGACGCTGCCGACGACCGTCGGCGCCTGGTCGGGCCTCGAGGCGCCAGCGTTTGCACCCGAGGTGGTCGCCGAGCTCGGCGTCGACGAATACGTCAACCGCATCTACCTGGCGGGCAGCAACCCGGTGTCGCTGTACGTCGGCTACTACCGGAGCCAGCAGACGGGCGATGCCATCCACTCGCCGCAGAACTGCCTGCCGGGCGCCGGCTGGCTGCCGGTGTCGACGTCGCGCCTGACGCTGCGTGTCGATGGCCGGTCCGAACCGGTCACGATCAACAGCCTGCTGATTCAGAAGGGTGTCGAGCGGCAGGTCGTCCTCTACTGGTACCAGAGTCACGGACGGGTGGTCGCCAGCGAGTACTGGAGCAAGGCGTACCTGGTGCTCGATGCCATACGATGGCACCGATCCGATGCGGCGATGGTCCGCGTCATCAGCCCCGTGCTCGCGACCGACGGCAGCGAGCGCGAGGCCGAAGAACGGGCCGCGGCGTTCGTGCGGGAGATCTTCCCGCATCTCGATCGCCTGCTGCCCGCCTGAGAACGGAAGAGAAGGACGGACATGCATCGCATCGCTCTCGCTCTGCTGCTGCTGGCGCTGCCCGTGCTCGGCGCGTGCGGGAAGGATCCGATCGCGGCCAGGGACGAGTTCGAGCGCCGCGGCGACGCCTACGTCGCGGCGGGGCAGCTGCACGAGGCCATCATCGAGTACCGCAACGCCCTGCAGCACGATCCGCTGGCCGGCGCGATCCGCGTGAAGCTCGCCGATACGTACCGCGAAGTCGGCGATCGAGACAACGCCGCGCTCGAGCTCGTACGGGCGGCCGATGCGCTTCCGGACGACCTCGCGCTCCAGCTGCGGGCCGGCAATACGCTCCTGCTGTACGGCCGGTTCGAGGATGCCGTCGCCCGTGCCGATCGCGTTCTGTCGGCCGAGCCTTCGAACGTCGACGCGCTGATTCTGCGCGCGCACGGACTGGCCGGCCTGCGCCGGCTCGACGAGGCGATTGCCGACATCGAGAGCGCCGTCGACAACGATCCGGACCGCGCCGCCAGCTACATCACGCTCGGCTCCATCCAGCTGGTGCGCGGCGATCGCGAACAGGCCGCCCGGGCGTTCGAGCAGGCCGTCGCCGCGGCGCCGTCGTCCGTGCAGGCGAGGCTTGCCCTGGCCAACTATCGTCTGGCCTCCGGCGATCAGGCTGGCGCCGAGGCCGAACTGCGGCGGGCGCTCGAGATCGCCCCCGGCCACCTGCTCGCCAACCGCGCGCTGGCCTACTTCTACATCGGCGCCGGACGCCACGAGGAAGGCGAGCGCTACCTGAAGGCCGCTGCCGACGCCGCCGGCGATGCCAGTGGAGAGCTCACCCTGGCCGAGTACTATCTCGCGCGCGGTCGCACCGACGACGCGCGCGCGCTGCTCGAGCGCGTCGCCGCAGGCGATGCTGCAGATCTGGCCACGAAGGCGGCCCTGCGCCTGGCGACGCTGGACTTCCGCGACGGCCGCGCCGACGCCGCGGCGCGCCGTGTCGACGACGTCCTCGCGCGTTATCCGTCGAATGCTGCCGCACTGGCCGCGAAGGCCGAGCTGCTCGCCGCCGATGGCGATCTCGACGGTGCGCTGGCAGCCGTCGAGCGCGCCGTCGCGAGCGATCGCAGCTCAGCGCTGGCGCACTACGCCGCAGGCAAGGTCCGTCTCCTCCGTGGCGAGTCGGCCGATGCCGTGGACCGGTTAACTGCGCCATCCAGCTCGACACCCGGCTGGTGCCCGCGCGCGTCGAGCTGGCGGCCCTGCACCTGGCCGCAGGACGCATCGAAGAAGCCAGGCAGATGGCCGAGAGCGCGCTGGCGGTCGCCCCACAGTCCGCCGACGCGCAGCTGCTTCTCGCGCGTGCGCTGCTCGCCGGCCGGGAACCCGCGCGCGCCGAACAGATCCTTCGCGATCTCGAGCGTCGGCAGCCCGCATCCGCCGCCGTGGCCACGGCCGTCGGCAGGCTCGAGCTCTCGAAGGGGAGTACCCAGCGGGCGCGCGCCGCCTTCGAGCGGGCGCTGCGGCTCGATGCGGGAGCGATCGAGCCGCTCAGGTACCTGACGCAGCTCGACATCAACGAGCGGCGGATCGACGCCGCCCGACGCCGTGTGACTGCCGCCCTCGCCGGCGATCCGCAGCGATCGGCCCTGCTGCTGCTGGCGAGTGAAGTGGCCGAAATCGCCGGAGATCCCGCAGAAGCCGAACGTCTCGCGCGGACGGTTCTCGAAGTGGCGCCGTCCGAATCGGACGCCTACGCGAGGCTGGCGGAAATCTACGGTCGCAGCGGGCGCCTGCAGGAAGCCACCGAAGAGTTTCAGCGCCTGAGCCGCCAGCAGCCTGAATCGGCCGGCCCCATTACCGCGGTCGGCGTGCTGCTGCAGATGCAGGGACGCGACGACGAAGCCCGGCAGGCGTACGAACAGGCACTCGGCATCGATCCCCGCGCGGCCATCGCGGCGAACAACCTGGCATGGATGTACGCCGAGCGCGGCGAAGACCTCGACGCCGCCCTCAGGCTGGCGCAGGTGGCGAAGGCGCACCTGCCGGCCCAGCCGGCGGTGAACGACACCCTCGGCTGGATTTATCACCTGCGGGGTGCCAGCGAACTCGCCATCGGACCCCTCGAGGAAGCCGTCCGTGGCGCTCCCTCGACGGCGCAGTACCACTTCCATCTGGCGCACGCCTACATGGCCACGGGAGATCGGACGAAGGCCCGAGCTGCGCTCGAGCGCGCCCTCGAGCTCGAGCCCGACGCGCCGTTTGCCGCCGAGGCCTCGCGCCTCATGGCCGATCTGCGGTGAGCCGGAGCGACGCGGGCGCCATGCACCTGACCGTAGCGATCTGCACGTGGAACCGTGCCCGGCTCCTCGAAAAGACGCTCGATCGCATGACGGAGGTGCGGCCTCCCGCTCCGGTTAGCTGGGACATCCTCGTCGTCGACAACAACAGCACCGACGCCACTGCCGACGTCGTCCGGAACTTCGAGGGCCGACTCCCGATCCGCCTCGTGGTCGAATCGCAGCAGGGCCTGTCGCACGCGAGGAACCGGGCGCTCGCCGAGGCATCCGGCCGCTACATCCTGTTCACCGACGACGACGTGCTCGTCGGCGACGACTGGCTCGGGGCACTCGTGCGAGGTGCCGCCGCATGGCCGGACGCCGGAGGCTTCGGCGGACCGATCGAACCCTGGTTCGAGACCACACCCGACCCGACGCTGTGCGAGGCCTTCCCGCTGCTTGCGCGGGGGTTCTGCGGGATCGAAGACGCACGCCCGGAGGGCCCGCTCGGCGACGGACAGGAAGTCTTCGGCGCCAACATGGCGTTCAGAGTCGATGCCATCGACGGCCTGTCGTTCGATCCCAACCTTGGTGCCTCGGCCACGGTCGGCCGCGAAGGCGAGGAAGTGGAATTCTCGGCACGCCTCCGCGGACGCGGATACCCGATCGTCTGGCTGCCGGCCATGTCGGTGCGCCACTACGTCGATCCCTCGCGCATGACGCTGTCGTACCTCCGTCGCTACTACGAAGGGCGAGGGCGCACGACGGTGCGACGCGAGGGCGTTCCGGACGGCACGCAGTTGTTCGGCGTGCCCCGGTGGCTCCTGCGCCGGTGGCTCGGTCAGGCGGCGCTCGTCGCACGGAGTCGGGTGACGGCCGGGCGCGTCGACTATCTGACGAACGTCCGGAACGAGCGGTACACGAGGGGCATGCTGAAGGAATGTCTCGCCATCAGTCGGGAGCGGCGGCGTGAGGATCCTCTACGTCACGCCTGACATTTCGTGGCCGCTCGCCTTCGGCGGCGACATCCGGAAGTGGAACGTCCTTCAGGGACTGACGGCTGCGGGTGAGACCGACGCGCTCGTCTTCGTCAGGCGCGGACGTCATCTGCATGATGCCCCGTTCAGACAATGCCGCCGCGTCATCGCGGTCGACGATGACGGGATGACCGAGGCGGACCGGCGACGGTACCAGTCGACGCTCGGACGCGGTCTGCTGACGCTCGGCAGGCGCTGGCCGTACGAATACCTGGGCGGCGACCGCCCCGAACTGCTGGCCGACCTGACCCGGCGCGTCCGGTTCGACACCTATGACCTCGTCTGGTTCGCCGGCGCCCGGCGCGCCATCCACCTGTGCCCCCTCGTCGGCTGTCCGACGATCCTCGACGGCGACGACTTCGAGTACCTGCGCGAGTGGCTCGTGCTCCGCGCCGAGCCCTGGTACGGCGCGAAAGTCTGGAACTACCTGAACGTCGTCAAGCTCTGGACGATCGAACGAAGCCTCAGCCGCCGCTTCTCGGCCGTCCTGCGGTCCTCGGCTGAAGATGCCCGACGACATCCCGACCGCAACGTATTCGTCGTGCCGAACGGGACCGACGTTCCCGGCGAGGTGGAGCGCGCCCCGGAACGGCGCCTGCTCTTCGTCGGTGATCTCGGCTACGAACCGAACCGCCAGGGGCTCGAATGGTTCATCCGCGACGCCTGGCCGCTCGTGCGTCGTCGCGTTCCCGATGCGCAGCTCGATCTCGCCGGGCGGAACGAGGAATGGGCGCGGTCCCGGCACCACGGACGCGACGGCATTGAAGTTCACGGGTTCGTGCTCGATCTGAAGCCGTACTACCGCCGCGCCGCGGCGTCCATCGCGCCCCTGCACGCCGGTGGCGGCACACGCCTCAAGATCCTCGAATCGCTCGCGCACGCGGTGCCCGTCGTCTCGACGCACCTTGGCGCATTCGGTCTCGACATTCCGGCCGACCACGGTCTCGTGCGCGAAGACGACGTCGAGCGCTTCGCAGCCGCCTGCGTCGATGTATTGACGCAGCCGACGAACGACGCCGCCGACCGTGGACGCGCCTTTATCGCC
>QGVF01000117.1 GCA_003242705.1 Acidobacteriota bacterium | reverse complement strand
AACAGCTGTTCAGAGCTCTCGTCGACGACGCTGACGTTCGCGGTCACGCGAACGTCGGCGCTCGCGTTGGCCGCGACGGGCCGCAGCGAGTGCCGCCCCAGCGCGTCAGCCATCGCGGCGCGCAGCGCGCTGCACACCTGCGGCGCGCCCTCGCAGCCGAACCCCACGGCTGGCACCGCCGGCAGTGCGGCGGCCGTCTGTGTCGCGCTCGCCGCTCCAGCGGCAGATGCCGCCGCGGGCGCCGGCGGGCTGTCCGCACGGGCCGGTGCCGCAGGTGCCGAAGAAGCCGGGGTCGCGGCAGCCGGTCGAGCCGCCGCAGGCGCCGGAGACGAAGGCGCTCCCGCTGTCCGCGTACCGGTCGTGGCCGCCGCCGACGTAGCGCTCGAGGCGGTCGCACCACCAGGGGTGCCGGCATCAGCCGCGCCCGCAGTCCCTTCTTCAGAGACGACAGCCGTCTCGTCGACAGCTGCACCGGCCATCGTGTCCTCACCGACGCCCGCCGCCATCGACGTGTCACCGGCGTCGGCCATCGTCGCAGCCGCCGTGTCCGGTGCTGCCGTCGTGGTTTCGGAGTCTCCGCCGCCAAACAGGCCGAATCTCATTCCCGCGAACGCGCCGCCGACGACGATGAGCGCCATCAGGCCGACGAGCACGAGCATGTCGGTGAGCGGACGGGAACGTGCGGGCGCAGATGTCGCCGCTGCCGCAACCGGGCCGGCGCCCGAAGCTGAGGACGGAGACGACGCCGCGGGCGCGGCCTCGGGCTGAACGGCAGCCGCCACAGCGCCGGAGGCTTCCGAGCGGAACGCGGGCGGCGTCGCCGCGCCGGCCAACGCTCCGCCTGCCGCGGCTGCAGCTGGCGCGGACGCGCCGGCAGGCGTTGTCGGACCGGATGCCGGGACGACCGGTGTCGCGGCCGTCGGATCGGCGGGAGGCGGAGTCGCACCCACAGCCGATGGTGCTGGTGTCTGCGCATCGCCCGTCGTCCCGACCGGCGGCGTCATGGCCACGGTTGGCTCGGCAGGCGCCGGCGTGGCCCCTCGCGCCGCACCGGGCGGTGGCAGTACCACTGTCTTGTCCATGGCCGGCGGCACCGTCACGACCGGTGCCGTCGCCGTCTCGGCGGGCAGCGCCGCCAGCAGTTCGTCGGCCGTCTGGAAGCGATCGGCCGGGTCCTTCGCGAGCAGCCGCAGGGCGATCGTCTCGAGCGCTGCCGGAATTGGCACGTCGGGCCGCCGGCGCGACGGCGGCGGCGGTGTTTCGGTGAGGTGCTTGACGAGCAGC
The DNA here is from genome assembly GCA_003242705.1 of Acidobacteriota bacterium. Taxonomy (GTDB): domain Bacteria; phylum Acidobacteriota; class Vicinamibacteria; order Vicinamibacterales; family SCN-69-37; genus SCN-69-37. Next base: position 9,985 of record QGVF01000117.1, on the reverse strand, counting down.
GCCGGCGTCGACGGATCGTTGAACGGCACCTCGCCCGTAAGCATCTCGTAGAGGATGATGCCGAGCGAATACAGATCGCTGCGCCCGTCGATCGGCCGCCCGGCGGCCTGCTCGGGCGACATGTACTGCGGCGTGCCGAGCACGAATCCCGTAGCCGTCAGCTGCGTCGAGGCGTCGTCGAAGGTCTTGGCGATGCCGAAGTCGAGCAGCTTCGCGACCTCGCGGCCATCGTCTTCGGCAAGCATCACGTTGTGCGGCTTGAGATCGCGGTGGATGATGCCGTGCCGATGCGCCAGCGCGAGCGCGCTGCCGATCTGGCGCAGGATGCGGATGATGCGATCGACGCCGAGCGGTCCGGTCTCGCGGATGACGTCCTTCAGGCTGCGCCCGCGCACGAGCTCCATCGCGATATAGAGCGTGCCGTCGGCGGTCTGGCCCAGGTCGTACGCGGCGGCGATGTTCGGGTGCGACAGGTTGCCCGCCGCGCGCGCCTCGCGCTGGAAGCGACGCACGAGATCGGGCGATCCGACGAGCTCGGGCTTGATGAGCTTGACGGCGACCTGCTTGTCGAGCATCAGGTGCGTCGCACGGTAGATCGCGCCCATGCCGCCCTGGCCGAGCCGCGCATCGAGCCGGTACTTGCCGTCGAGCACTTCACCGATCCGTGGATCGCGAGCCTCCGGCGAGCTCTCGAGCACGGTGCCATCCTTCGGGCAGATCCGGATGACGTCGTCGTACGTAGCGCCGCAGGTGGGACAGGAGTTCATGGCTGAGGTCCTGATTCTACGTGGCGGCCGGATCGTGGTAAAGCCGCGATTCGCGCCGGCGCGCTTACGTTTCTGTCATTGGCGGCTCGTACTCCCGCGCGGAGAAATACGAGCCGAAAGCCTTCACCGTCTGAAGGATGTCGGCCAGCGACTTGTCGCGGCCGAAGACCAGCTGCAGTCTCGGATCGAGCGACAGGCCCGGCCGGCCCTCCGAGGCGAGCGCCCGCTCCATCGCGCCCCGGACGAAGTCGCTCAGGTAGAAGCCCGCAACTTCCTGTTCGTAGCTCGAGGGCAGCTCGCCGAGCGGCACGTTGAATGCGCGCGCGATCGTCATCCGCAGCCCGCCCATGCTCATGATGAGCGAGCGCACGACGAAGCCGTCGCCCGTTTCCGGGGTAATCGGCTGAATCGAGGCAACGTCGCAGACGCCGCCATCGAGGCACGCGTTGTTCGGATCGAAGATGTCGCCAAGCCGCCACGACAGCGGCGTCGTCGGCAGCAGGCCGAGCCACAGGAGGCGGGCGCCAATCTGCACCCAGCCGGGAACCGCACGGCTCGTCAGCTGCTCCGCCGATGCCCACTCGGCGGACGCCGGGTGCAGATACGCGCGTCGGCCCACCGCGTGCACGCGCACCGGCGGCGACGGGTAGTAGTAGGCGACGATGCCGATGCCCTCGCGCAGGTGCGCACCGAGGCGTTCGTACGCCATGGCCGACACGGCCGACGCCAGGCAGTCGCGCGTCCGGGCTTCGTCGTCCGCCTGGAGCCGCCAGACGAACAGCGGCACCGGCAGCCGCATCAGGCTGCCGTAGTGCTCGAGATGCCGACGCTGCACGTCGAGCGCCGTCGCGGCCTCGCCCATCGCCTCGCTCAGCAGGACCGTTCCGGGCGCCTTCCCTTCGAACAGCGGGAAGTGCTCGGCCATCGGCCGCGGCCAGGCGCCGAACTGCGTGCCGGTCATCCACCGAAGGTAGTGCTCGAAGTCGGGCAGCAGCGGCTCGGTCCCCTTCAGCACGATCACGTCGGCCGTCGCCAGGTCGTCGTCGAGCGCCAGGCAGATCGACCGGTTGTGTCCCTTCAGGCGGTAGAGCCGGCCATCAACGGCAGGCGCCGACGTCCGCATCAGGGGGATGCCGGCGGACAGGTCGTCGAGCGCCGCGCGGACTCGCGGCGCCTGCTGCTCGAGCGCCCTGAGGACATCGGGTGCCGCTGTCCGAAGATCGAAGACCACATCCGCCGCGGCCCTGCGCATGGTCGCTCTCCCGTGGACACTCACGACAGCACCGCGTCGAACGTCCCGACGTGCCGGTGGACCGTACCGCGGAAACCGCGCTTGAAGCGGTACAGGCTCCACATGCCCCCCGTCTGCCGGCCGTATTCGGCTTCGAGCACGTCGGCATCGTGGTCGGGAATCCCGAACAGGTCGTAGGTTTCGCAGCCGCGCGCCTTCGCCCACTGCATGGCCGTCCAGTGCAGCAGCTGATTCGGATTCAGCCGCCTGGCCTCGGGCGCATCCGACGATGCTCCCCAGAGATACGTGGCGGTCCGTCCGAACACGAACACGATGATTCCCGACACGACGGCACCGCCCTCACCGTCTTGTGCGAGATAGAGCCGCATCGTATCGCTGCCCTCGAACGCCCTGGCCGCCAGGCCGAACGTCTCACGTGCGGCGCGACGCAGGCCGTGCCTTGCCGTCATCTGTTCGAACAGTTCCTCGAAGATCGGGATGTCGTCGAGCGAACCGACGCGAACCTGCACGCCGAGCTTGCCGGCGAGCCGGACGCGATTGCGCGTGTTCGATCGGAAGCTCGCCCAGATATCGTCGAGCGACGGGCGCAGATCGACGAGCATCGTGCGGCGCGGCATGATCCACTGCTTCGCGCTGCGGAAGCCCGAGGATTCGAGCAGCGCGACAGATGGCTCGCTCCAGTCCCACTGCGGCTCCACGCGCACGAGCGACGCCCGCTCGGCGCGGCCTGCCTCGACGAGCACCGTCGACAGCGCACGAACCGCATCGACGTCGCCCGGGTCGACCACCGGGCCGCGGGGAACGACCGCGAAGCGCCGTGTCGCGCCCTCGAACACGAGCATCTGCACGGCGCCTCGAATCGCCCCGCCCGACACGGCCGCGATGCGCCGGGGCGTGGCCGCGAGCCCGCGCTGCATCTCGCCCCACGTCCAGCACTGGAAGAAGTGCCCGTACGGATGCGCCTCGACGAAGGCATCCCAGGCGCTGCGGTCGTCGAACTGGTCGACGATGTGGATCGGACCGGTCGTCATGCAGAGGAAGTCGGCACGGAGCCGAGAGTCTTCGACACGCCCCGCGTCTCGCCGCAGAAGCTGATGAAGGGCGCGCACCGCCGCAGCACGAAGCGCATCATGCTCTCGAACTGCGACGACGTGACGAACGTGCAGGTGACCCCGCTGCCCATGAGCCGTTCGATCGACGCGCGGTACAGCGGGAAGATCGCGCCGCGTCGCGCCAGATCACGGCGGACGAAGCTCGTCGTGAAGCACAGCAGGTCCGGTCCGATCGGATGGTTGATCACCCAGCCGACGACCTTCCCGTGCCGACGAAGCCCGACGCTCGACACCGGGTCGAAGCGATCGCTGCAGCGCCACGGCTCGAGGTCCGGATCGATCCACGGCGATTCGGCCTGCGTCCGGCGGATCTCCTCCAGCTCCTCGGGCTTCAGGTCGATCCAGGAGAAGACCTCGCTGCCCTCCGGCAGTCGGGCCCGGCGCCACCATTCGGTCGTGGCCGCCTCTTCGGGAGTGAAGCGCACCACGATCTTCCGCAGCACCGGCGGATCGAAGCCGCACCGGGCGAAGATGCGCTCGAGCGCCTCGATTGACGGCCTGCCGGTCATGTAGACACCTTCGACGCGCTCGACCCCGGCAGCACGCAGATCGCCTTCCAGGGCCTCGACGAGCGCCGTGCCGACACCTCGTCGCCGGGCATCGGCCGTCACGAAGAGCGAAAGCAGCTCGGCGGTCGTCCCGTCGGCGCCAATCTCCGCCAGCGCCAGGCCGAGCGGCTTCGTGTCGCCGTCGACGGCCAGGCGCGCGACGGGCCGTCCGCCGGTGGCGGCATTGACACTTCCGACGACGGCCAGCAGCGGCCGGTACGACGGAAACGTCATGCTCTGCCAGGCGGAATCGAGCGGTCCGGCCGCCGGAATCGTCACCACGGTCGACATCGCGACGAAGCCTACCACGCACCGCCGGGGCCGACGGACACCACCTCGCGACCTGTCGCGACTAACATGGGGACCACATGATCGCCCGTCGCCCCGCGCGTCTCTTCCTGTTTTCGTTCCTGTCGCTCGTCCTCTGCGCAGCGCCTGCGGCCACGGCCCGGGCGCAGCATGCCCCCCAGGACCACGGAGATCACCCGGGCGAGCCGTGTCCCGCGTGTCCGCCGCCGCGCGAGTCGTCGGGCACGTCGTGGCAGCCCGACCTCGCCGGATCCAGTCATCACTGGCGCCGCGCCGGCAGCTGGCTGCTCGGCACCCACCTGCAGGTCGCCGCAACGGCCATCGACGAGCGCGGACCTCGCGGCGACCGCGCGGTGGTCGCGCCGAACCACGGCATGCTCACACTGCGCCGCTCTGCCGGCGGTGGCACGCTCGCCATCCGGACGATGTTCTCGCTCGATCCGCTGATGGGCGCGCGAGGCTATCCGCTGCTCGGCCAGTCGGGCGAGACGGCCGACGGCATCAACCCGCTCTTCGATCGTCAGCATCCGCACGACCTCGTGATGGAGCTGGCGGCCGCCTGGGAGCGGCAGCTCGCATCCGGTGCCACGGCCTCCGTCTACGTGGCTGCCGTCGGCGAGCCGGCACTCGGTCCGCCGGCCTTCATGCATCGTCCGTCGGCGCGGCTGCTGCCGACCTCGCCCATCACCCACCACTGGTTCGACTCGACGCACATCACCTACGGCGTGGTTACGGTCGGCCTGGCACCGCGCGAACACCTGCGCTTCGAAGGCTCGGTGTTCAACGGACGCGAGCCCGATCAGCATCGCTGGGGCCTCGAGGCGCCACGCTTCGACTCGTACTCGCTGCGCATCTCGATCAACCCGACGCCCTCGCTCGCCTTCCAGGCGAGCGCCGGTGTCCTGAACGAGCCCGAAATCTTCCACGAGGGCGCCGACGTCACGCGGCTCACCGCGTCGGTGATGTACGCCCGGCGAGGGACGCGCTGGTCGTTCGACGGGTTTGCCGCCGTGGCGCACGCGACACGCACGGCGATCCTCACGCCGCTCGGCAACGGCTTCGATTACTACGTGCCCGGCGCCACGTCGCCGGCCGCGCTCGTCGAAGGCACGCTCGCCCTTGATTCACGGCACCACTTCATCGTTCGCGCCGAAGCGGCCCGAAAGGGCGAGCTGTTCCCGGCGGACCACGCGCTGCACCTCGAGCAGTTCGCGATGGCCCGAACCACGCTCGCCTACGCGCTGCGCGTGCTCGACCTGCCGAATGCGCGCGTCCACCTTGGCGGCGCCTGGTCGGCTCTGCGGACGGCGGCGGCGCTTCGGGCCGAGTACGGGAATCGCCCGACAGGCACGCTGGGATTCGTGCAGATCGAGCTGCACTGATCCCTAGCTCGTCAGCCCTCCGTCGACCGGCAGCACGGCTCCCGTCACGAACGAGGCGTCGTCGGAGGCGAGAAACGCGATCGCTGCGGCAACCTCGTCGGGCTCACCCACGCGCCGCAGCGGCGTCCGGCCAATCACCAGGCTGACGAAGGCGTCGGGATGCCCGGCGTTCATAGGCGTCCTGATATAGCCGGGTGCGACGGCATTGACCGTGATGCCCATCGGCGCGAGCTCGCGTGCCCAGACCCGCGTGAGCGCGACGATGCCCGACTTCGACGCGGCATAGGCGCTCTGCCCGGGGAACCCGGTGGACGCGAAGATCGAGCTGACGTTGACGATCCGCCCGCGTCCCGACGCCCGGAGCGCCGACAGGCATGCCTGCGTGCAGTGCAGCGCGCCCGTCAGGTTGGTGTCGATCACCTGCCGCCACGTTTCATCGCTGATCTGCGCCACTTCCCGGTAGCCATCGGTCACGCCGGCGTTGTTGACGAGGACGTCGATCCGGCCGGCCGCCCCGATCAGACGTTCAGCCGCGGCGTCGACCGACCCGCGGTTGCGCACGTCGACCGCATCGATCGTCAGGCGATCGCCCACCTCCTGCCGCAGCCCTTCGATCGATGCGGCGACGCGAACATCCCAGATCGCGACGGTCGCGCCTTCGTCGAGGAGCCGCGCGGCGACGGCACGGCCGATGCCGCTGGCGCCGCCTGTGACGACCGCGACGCGGCCGGCAAAGCGGCTCGCCTCCGGTGCAGCCTCACCGCTCACGACGCGCTGCTCCCCTTCTCAAGGACCTCGCGGACCGTCACGCTGCGACCCGGCAGCGGCACGTCGAGATCGGCCGCCGGCGGTTCACCCACACGGAACTCGATGGCGTAGAACGCCTGTCCGAAGTCCCACCGCACGCACACGTCCTGTGCCTCGGGCGGCAGCGCATCGAGGGGTGCCGTGCCGTCGAAGAAGCCACCGAACTTCCTGAGAAGCGCGCCGTACTCCGTGCCTTCAAGCCACGGCGCAACCCCTTCGTCGCTGACGACGATGCGGCCGCCCGGCCGGGTGACCCGGACCATCTCGGCAAGTGCCGCGCGGATGTCGGGAAAGCGGTTGAGCGTCCCGATCTGCAGCACGGCATCGAACGCGCGATCGACGAAGGGCAGCCGCATGCCGTTCAGCAGGAACAGATGCCGCCGATCGGGATCCGCTACCGGCCGCGTACGCGCCGCCTCGATCATCGTCGGCGAAACGTCGCCGGCGAACAGCTCCCCGGTCTCGCCCAGCGCCTCGAACAGGTAGGAAAAGTTGTTTCCCGGCCCGCATCCGATCTCGAGCACGCGCGCGCCGGGACCGAGGCCGAGCGAGGCAATCGCCCGTCGGCGGGCAGCGGCTTCGTCGGCACGCAGCAGGCGCGCGACGAAGTCCATCAGCGCGTCGTATGTCGACGCATCCTCGAAGCGGTAGACCAGGTCCGGGGGATCGACGAGACGCGGAATACCGTCGACGACGGGAAACGCGTGTCCACGGCCGCAGCGCAGCAGTCCCTCGCTCGAGGCGAGTGCCCCCGCGCCGCAGGCCGGGCACTGCAGCAGTGCAAGCGTGCTCGGCAGCATGGCGGGCGGGATTGTATCGGAAAGCGGGAAGGGTAGAATGCCGGCCTCGATGCCGCGGACGCAGCTGATTGACTTTCTGCCCGACATCTATCGGTCGTTCCTGCCCGGGTTCTTCGAGCAGCCGATGGCCGAAGAGCGGCACGCGACGTGCGCCAGCTGTCCCATGTGTCCGCCGGCCGAACCGGATCTGCCGCCGGACGCCTACTTCAACCCGTCGACGAAGTGCTGCACGTTCTTCCCGGCGCTCGCGAACTACTCGGTGGGCGGACTGCTCATCGCCGACACCGGCGAAGGCGCCGAAGGGGCGCGTCGCGTCCGCGCACGAATCGCCGCGCGCATCGGCGTGACGCCGGCCGGCGTGCTGCCGCCGGCGCGCGTCCTGCTCCTGCAGCGCGCGAGCCGGCAGGCGTTCGGCCGCGCCGAATCGCTCGTCTGCCCGTACCTCGATCGTGAACGTGGGGCCTGCACGGTATGGGCGCACCGTGAAGCCGAGTGCGCCACCTGGTTCTGCAAGCACAATCAGGGCGCCGACGGCCGCGCGTTCTGGAAACAGCTGCGCGACTACCTCGTGCTCGTTCACGTCACGCTCAGTACCTGGACAATGCGCGAGCTCGGCATCGATGCCGAACGTATCGCAGCGGGCTTCGGTCCCCGGATCGATTCCCTCGACGCCCGCGACCTCGACGATCGGCCGCCGCGCGACGACGAGTATCTGGCCATGTGGGGTCACTGGGCGGGCCGCGAAGAAGCGTTCTATCGCGCCGCGTTCGATCTCGTCCGCGGCCTCGACCGCTCGCGCTTCGAGGCGCTCGTCGGCATCGACCACACGATTGCGCTGGATCGCCTGCAGCGCCGGCACGCGACGCTGCGATCACCCCGTCTGCCCGACCGCCTCGTCCGCAACCCGGCGCTGCGAGCCCACGTCCTGCCCGACGGCAGCCGGGTGTTCGCCTCGGAAGACGCCGGCGAAACGACACATCTGCGGCGCGAGCTCGTGAGGCTGCTGGATCTGTTTGACGGACAGCTGACGAACGATGAGGTGAAGGCGAAGGTGCTGGCGCAGACCGGCGTCCGCGTGGGCGACAGCTTCCTGCTGGCGCTGTACCAGCACCGCATACTGATCGCCCCCTAGTCGATCGACTGCGGGTGTGCTCAGCTCGACGTGCGCGGCCGGAACGGGGCTTCGAACACCTCCCGCATGCCGCGCTCGACCGCATCCTCGACCTCGGTCATGGGCACGCGTCGATCGAGCAGCCGCTCGATCGACGTCACGCCGCGGTCGGCAATGCCGCACGGCACGATCAGCTGGAAGTGATCCAGGTTCGTCGACACGTTCAGCGCGAAGCCGTGCGACGTGATCCACCGGCTGATCCGGATGCCGATGGCCGCCACTTTCTCCTCGCGCCCCTCGGGCCCGACCCAGACGCCGGTCAGTCCCGGCACGCGCGTCCCCTCGATACCGAAGGTGCGGAGCGCGATGATGAGGGCCTCTTCGAGATCACGCACGTAAGCGTGCACGTCGCAGCGATCGGGGCGCAGGTCGAGGATGGGGTAGCCGACCAGCTGGCCCGGTCCGTGATAGGTCACGTCGCCGCCCCGACCGGCCTCGTGCACTCGAACCCCGGCCTGATCGAGCTGTTCGCTCGATGCCACGATGTGCGACGCGGCAATTCGGTTGCGCGCGCCCAGTGTGATCACCGGCGGATGCTCGAGCAGCAGCAGCGTGTCGCCGATCTGCCCGCGGCGCCGCTCGTCGACGAGCCGCCCCTGCAGATCGAGCGCGGCGTCGTAGTCGATCCGGCCGAGGCGGATCACGTCGAGCCGCCGCGGCGGTGCGTCGGCGCCCTGCTGACTCCGATTGTCGAGCCGGCCAGGCTCGACCGCAGACGCTCGCTTCACAGCACGCTCTCGTCGAACTGTTCGATCCGGTTCTTGAGGGCCTGCAGGAACCGACCGCCGTCGGCGCCGTCGATCAGCCGGTGGTCGTAGCCGAGCGTCAGGTACGCCATCGGGCGAATCTCGATCCGGTCGTCGACGACGACGGCGCGCCTGTCGATGCTGCCCACCGCGAGAATGGCCACCTGCGGCTGGTTGATGATCGGCAGCCCCCACAGCCCCCCGAAGATTCCGGGATTGGTAATCGTGAACGTCCCCGCCTCGACCTCTTCCACCTTCAGCTGCCGGCTGCGCGCACGCTGGGCGAGATCGGCAATGGCCGCCGCCAGGTCGCGCAGCGAGCGCTGATCGGCATGACGGATGACCGGGACGATGAGCCCCTGGTCGAGCGCGACGGCAATGCCCAGGTTGATGTCGTTGCGGTAGATGATCTGGTCGCCGTCGACCGACGCGTTCGCATACGGAAAGTCGCGCAGCGTCGCCGCGACGGCGTGCGCGATGAACGCCGTGTAGGTCAGCGGCGCGCCCTGGGCGGCGTACGCCGCCTTGTGCCGCTCGCGCAGCTCGGCCACGCGGCTGAAGTCGACTTCATACGCCGAATAGATGTGCGCCGACGTGCGGATGCTCGCCAGCATGTGATCGGCGATCTTCCGCCGCATCACGCTCATCTTCTCTATGCGCACGTTGTCGCCCGGCTGGTAGAGCGGCCGTCTTGCTTCGGCAGCCGGCGCGGCCGTACTCCGTGCGGCCAGGAACGCGTCGACGTCCTTCTTCGTGATCCGGCCGCCAGCACCGGTGCCGCGGAGCTGCGCGGGATCGATGCCGTGCTGCGCGATCATGCGCCGCACGACGGGCGACAGGAACGGGCGCCCCTCGCCGCGCGGCACGACGACGGCAGCCTCCGCCGCACCTGCACCGGAAGCCGCCGGCGCACTGGCGCCTGCGTTGCGCGCCGCGCCGGCAGCAGGCGCCACAGCAGGCGTCGGCGCCGTTACCTGAACCGCCTCGGCCGGCGCCTGCACAGCGGGGCGTCCGGCCGCCCCTGCCGACGCGCTGCCCTGTGCTGCCGGCGTCGCGCCGCTTTCCCCGGAACTGCGGATCAGCGCCACGAC
>QGVF01000192.1 GCA_003242705.1 Acidobacteriota bacterium | reverse complement strand
GGCGGGCGCTGGGTGGCCGGCGTCGAGTTCCTCACGCTCCGCATCAAACCGGTCCGCGGCGTGCTCGTGTCGACGCGCGTCTGATCGGCGGGCCGGAACGGGTGTTGCCCGGATCGCAGGGCGATCGATAATCGGCCGTCATCGAAGACTTCAACGGGGGAGCAACCATGAGGCGGTTCGCATGGCGGCGTGCCGGCGCGTGCATGGCGCTGATGATCGGGCTTACGGCGGCCGGTACCGGAGTCGACGCGCAGCAGCACGAACCGGTCGACGACCGGGCGTCGATTCCCGCCGATCGTCCGGTTGCGCGGCGCGACCGCAACTCGCTCATCGCGCACGGGCAGCTGCTCGCCAAGACGAAGCAGGGGCGCATCGACGTCTACTTCATCGGCGATTCGATCACGCGGCGGTGGGGCGCGACCGATTATCCGCAGTTCCTCGCGCACTGGCGTGAACGCTTCCACGGCTGGCATGCGGCGAACTTCGCGTGGGGCGGCGATCGCACGCAGAACATGCTCTGGCGGCTCACGAACGGCGAGCTCGACGGAGTTGCGCCGAAGGTGTTCGTCGTGCAGGCGGGTGCGAACAACATCGACCGCAACCCGCTCGACGACGCCGGCGTTGCCGATCTCACGCGCGGCATCCAGGCGATTGTCGAGCTCTGTCGTACGCACGCTCCCGAGGCTGTTGTGGTCGTGACGAGCGTGTTTCCGCGCGACGACAATCCCGGCGCCTGGCCCGGCATTCAGCAGGTGAACCGGAACCTGGCGCGGCTGGCCGACGGCAAGTCCATCCGCTTCGTCGATCTGACGGACGCGCTGGCCGACGCCGAGGGGCGCTTCAGGCCGGGCATGTCGACCGACGGCCTTCACCTCGACCTGCTGGCGTACGAGCTGTGGGCCGACGCGCTCACGCCCATCCTGAGCGAAGTGCTCGGCCCGCGCGCCGAGGTCGACCTGGCGCCGCCGCCGACGGGCGATCCCGCCGCTGCGATGCGTTAATGGGCAGACCGCCCGCTAGCGGCCGAGCAGCTCGCGCTCGGCCCGGAGCCAGTCGCTGAGCGCGTCGCCTTCGGCGTTCCCCCGGCTCAGGAAGATTTCGTACGCGCGGACGCGGATGGTCTCGACGTCGATCGGTCCGGCTGCGCCAGCGGCGTCGTCCTCGACGGTGGGAGAGGTCGAAGCCTTGGCCCGCGTCGAACGCCGGACGCGCGACGCAACCTTGCGCTCGCCCGGGGCCGCCGTCCTGGCGGCGGTCGTCGATCGGCGGGTTCGGGAGGTGCGGGGCGAAGGCGTCTTCATGGAAAGCTCCAGATGGTGAGGGCCGAGCCGGGCCGTCGGCAGGTACCGGGGCGGCAGTCGGCCAGGGTGTTGGTCGTCGTCGCCTGTCAGCAGAATGCCTGTCAGCGAAATCGTCGGCGCGGACGTCCGGGAAGCGTCGTGTCGGCCGCTGCGGGGAACTGAGGGCGGCCGCATCCGCGCCTTCTGTCAGTGTACGTCAGGACGCGGCGATGCGATGCGTCGATGCGCGGAGGACTACACTTCCTCAATGTCCTCCTTCGAGCTGAAGAATCTGACTGCCCTTGTCACCGGTGCTTCGTCGGGGATCGGTGCGGCCACGGCTGAGCTGTTCGCCGAGCTCGGCGCGAAGGTCGCGCTCGGCTACCACCGGAATCGCGACGGCGCCCAGGCGACCGTCGATCGCGTCCGCCAGGCCGGCGGCACGGCCGTCGCCTTTCAGGCCGACGTGCGGAAGCGCGACGACGTGGAACGACTCGTCGCGCAGACGGTCGAGGCGCTCGGGCCGATCGACGTCCTCGTGAACAACGCCGGCTCGCTCGTGGCGCGGCAGTCGCTCGCCGAAATCGACGAAGCGACGTGGGACGACGTCTACGCGCTCAATGTGAAGAGTGTGATGCTCGTGTCGCAGGCCGTCGCCCCGTCGATGGTCGAGCGGAAGCGCGGCGCGATCATCAACGTCGGGTCGATTGCCGGTCATCACGGCGGCGGTCCCGGTGCCGGTGCGTACGCGTCGGCCAAGGCGGCGGTGCGGACCTACACCAAGTCGCTCGCGCGCGAGCTGGCGCCCCACGGCATCCGTGTGAACGCCGTGGCGCCGGGCGTCATCGACACGCCCTTCCACGAGGCCTTCTCGACACCCGAGATCCTGCAGACCTTCACGGCGGCCATTCCGCTCGGCCGGCTCGGCACTCCCCGGGAGTGTGCAACGGTCATCGCGTTCCTGGCGTCGCCGGCGGCGAGCTACATCGTGGGCGAGACGATCGAGATCAACGGCGGCCAGTTGATGGTGTAAGGCCGCCGGCTTTCCCGTATCATTTCTTCTCTATCGGTCAACAGGCAGGTTGGACGTCGACGCCGGGCACCCGACCCGGCGACGTGGCCCGCCCGTGACGAAGTGAGGGTGGCATGAGAATCAGGACATCGAAGTCAATCGGGCTCACCGCCGGCGTGCTGGTCGCCACCGTGGCGGGAGCCGCGCTCTGGACGACGTCGTCGAGCGCGCAGCAGCAGCAGAACCTCGAACCGCGCGGGCTGCCGCCGCGCGCGCTGTCGGTGGCGCAGATGATCGAGGCGCCGCCGGTTCCGGAAGGCTTCACGCCGATCTTCAACGGCAGGGACCTCACCGGCTGGCACGTGAGTAAGACCAACCATCACGGCACGACGCCCGACTTCCGCGTCCTGCACGGCGTGATCATTGGCACGCAGCAGCCGTGGAACGAAGGCGGCATCCTGCTCACCGACCGCCGGTACAAGAACTTCGAGGTCTACGTCGAAGTGAAGC
>QGVF01000191.1 GCA_003242705.1 Acidobacteriota bacterium | reverse complement strand
CTGCGGACGGCCCAGAGCTCGTCGCACAGGTGCTGCTTCACCAGCGGAATCTCGGTCTGCACGGCCACTTCGATGTCGGCCAGCGTATGCGGCCCGGGACCGGCGGCCGCACCGGTCAGGATCCACGCCGGCCGCTTCTGGTACATCAGCCCGCGCGTGCCGTCGATCGGATCGACGATCACCGTCCAGCGGACGCGGCGGTGGTCGGCGCCGGCCGGCACGATCGTCTCGCCGCCCGGCAGCCCCTCGGCGACCAGCCGCACCGGCGCCTCGGCGCTCGCGATCGATCGCTCGATTTCCTCGACGAGCGTCTCCTCGGCGACGCGATCGATGGCGTAAATCGTGTCGCCCTCGTCCTCGCGGGCGACGCCGGCCAGCGTCCGCACGGCGGCTTCCTCGCAGGCCCGGACGACATCCGCGCGGATGCGCCGGTGCAGGGCCTGAATGGGGGCGAGCAGGGGATGCATCGGCGACATCGCGGACTCACCCTTCCCCCGTCCGGTAGTGCGGACCGCCCGCCGCGATGAGCTCGGCCGCTTTCTCCTCGGGCGACGTGTCGCTCAGGAAGTTGCCGCCGCCGATCTCGGGCCCGGCGAGGTACTTCAGCAGGTTCGGCCGGCGCAGCGGCGGGTGGAACTCGATGTGGAAGTGGAACCCGCGCGCCTGCTCGCGGATCGGGGCCTGGTGCAGCGCCATGACGTAAGGAAACGGCATCTGCCACAGGTTGTCGAAGCGGATGACCATGTCGCGCAGCACGGTCGCCAGGTCGCGCCGTTCCTCGTCGTCGAGATCCGCGATGGTCCCCACGCTGCGCAGCGGCGCAACGTACGTCTCGTAGGCGTACCGCGCGAAGTACGGCACGAACGAGATCGCACGGCCGTGGCGGTAGACAATGCGCCGCCCGTCCTGCTCCTCGGCGGCCAGGATGTCCTGGAACAGGACGCGGCCGGTCTCGTCGAGGTGCCGCTCGCCGGCGCGCAGCTCGGTCTCGATGTACTTGAACGTGAAGTTCGTCGCGTAGATCTGGCAGTGCGGATGCGGGTTGCTGACACCGACCACCTCGCCCTTGTTCTCGAAGATCAGGACGAAGCGCACGTCGGGGTGCGTCGCCAGCTCGCGCATCTGCTCCTGCCAGGTGGCGAGCAGGGCGTCGACGCCGTCGACGTCGAGCTCGGCGAGCGTCACGTCGTGCCGCGGACTGTAGCAGACGACCCGCGCGATGCCGGTGGCCGGACGGTTGCGATAGATGCCGGGCGGCGCGGCCAGCTCCCGCGGCGCGTTCGGACCGACGCACGGATGATCATTGTCGAAGACGAAGGTCCCCGTGTACGGAGGGTTCTTCGCACCGCTGATGCGCGTGTTGCCCGGGCACAAGTAGCAGCCCGGATCGTAGGAAGGAGGCACGTCCCTCGAGCCACTCACTTCGGCACCCGACCAGGGACGCGATTGCCGGTGTGCCGCCACGATCACCCACTCCTCGCGGAGCGGGTGCCAGCGCTGTTCCCACATGGCGGCACATGGTATCAACGCCGGCCGGTCGGTCGGCGACTGGCCGCCCGACGGCCCCCAGGCACACCGATTTCCCGGCCGGCACCGGCCATCCGTGGTAGAGTCGAGATTCCCCTTGCGATGCTCTCCTGACTCAACCCGGTTCGCGGGCTGGACCATCAGAGTGTGGGTTGCCGCTCCCGATGCGGTATCGAGCTCTCGGATGGAAATCACCAGCCCCTGTCCCGAATGCCGGGCGCGGGACGTTCGGCAGCTCTCGAGTCCGTTCGCCGCGCGCGTCATCTATCTCCGCTGCAGCAACTGCGGCGGCGTCTGGATGGCCGACGTCAATCCGCCGCACGAGTTCCGCGGCATGGTCACCAACCGCGTGCCGCGCCACGGCACCGAACGCTCCGGCAACGCCACTCCGCACGAGCGCTGACGCGCCGGGCGGTTCCGGTATCCTCTCGGGGTGATCGTCCACCTCGTCGACGGTACCTACGAGCTGTTCCGCCATTTCTACGCCCTGCCGTCGGCAAGGAACCACCTCGGCGAGGAGATCGCTGCCGTGCGCGGCGTGATGTACTCGATCCGTGGCCTCGTCCAGGACGGGGCCACGCACATCGGTGTCGCGACCGATCACGTGATCGAGTCGTTCCGGAACGGGCTCTGGCCCGGCTACAAGACCGGCGAGGGTATCGATCCCGCCCTGCTCACGCAGTTCCCGATTCTCGAAGAAGGACTTCGCGCCTGGGGCCTGACGGTGTGGCCGATGGTCGAGTTCGAGGCCGACGATGCGCTGGCGTCCGCGGCGGCGAAGGCAGCGGACGATCCACGCGTCGAGCAGGTCGTCATCTGCACGCCCGACAAGGACCTCGCCCAGTGCGTCCGCGGCACGCGCGTCGTCCAGCTCGACCGCGTCCGAAAGACGGTGCGCGACGAGGCGGGCGTCGTGAGCCGCTTCGGTGTGCCGCCGACGTCGATTCCCGACTACCTCGCACTCGTGGGCGATTCGGCCGACGGCTTCTCCGGCCTGCCGGGCTGGGGGCCGAAGTCGGCGGCCACGCTCCTTTCGCGCTACGGTACGGTCGACGCGATTCCCGACGACCCGGCCGAATGGGACGTGCGCGTGCCGCGCGCCGCGGCGCTCGCGCGGACGCTTGCCGAGCAGCGCGACCTCGCCCGGCTCTTCCGGACACTCGCGACGCTCCGGACCGACGTCCCGGTCTTCGAGACCGTCGACGAGCTCGAGTGGCGCGGCCCGACGTCGACACTGCCGGAGTTCCGCACGCGTCTCAGGCTCGATCGATGACCGCGGCAGCGGGTGTCGAGCAGCACCACGCGCCGCT
>QGVF01000116.1 GCA_003242705.1 Acidobacteriota bacterium | reverse complement strand
ACGAAAATCGGGGCCTTCGTCGAGATCCAGAAAGGGGCCACGATCGGGCGGCGCTGCAAGATCTCGAGCCACTCGTTCATCTGCGAGGGCGTGCACATCGAAGATGGCGTCTTCATCGGGCACGGCGTGATGTTCACGAATGACCTGTACCCGCGCGCGGTCAACGACGACATGTCGCTGCAGACCGAGGCGGACTGGACGCTCGTCGAGACACGTGTCCGGACGCGTGCCTCGATCGGATCGAACGCGACGATCATCGCCGGTGTGACGATAGGTGAAGGCGCCCTGGTGGGTGCCGGGGCCGTCGTCACGAAGGATGTTCCCGACTACGCGATCGTCGCGGGCGTACCGGCGCGCGTCGTCGGCGACGCGCGTCGCGACGGGAAGCGGACGGAGGTGCGGTCGTGATCCGCGTCGGCGTCATCGGCTACGGGTACTGGGGCCCGAACCTCGTCCGCAACTTCTCGGAAGCACCCGGGTGCGAAGTGGCGATCGTCGCCGATCTGCGCGACGAGCGCCTGGCTCAGGTGCGGAAGCGCTACCCGGCTGTCCGCACGACGACGTCGGTCGACGACGTCTATGGGGCCGATGTCGATGCGGTGGTGATCGCCACGCCGGTGTCGACGCACTACGAGCTCGCGTCGCGCGCGCTCCGCGCCGGCAAGCACGTGTGGGTCGAGAAGCCGATGACGGCGACGGCCGACGAGGCGCGCCGGCTCGTCGACGAAGCGGCGGCGGCCGGCCGGCTGCTGCACGTCGACCACACGTTCGTCTACACGGGGGCCGTCCGGAAGATTCACGAGCTGATTCACAGCGACGGCGTCGGCGAGATCTACTACTACGACTCGACCCGGGTGAACCTCGGCCTGTTCCAGCACGACGTGAACGTCATCTGGGACCTGGCCGTGCACGACGTGTCGATCATGGACTACCTGCTGCCGACTCAGGCGCGCGCCGTGTCGGCGACGGGCATCGCGCACGTCGACGGCGCGCTGGAAGACATCGCGTACCTCACGTTCTTCTTCGACGGCAATCTGATCGGGCACGTCAACGTGAACTGGCTGGCGCCGGTCAAGATCCGCCGGACGCTCATCGGCGGCAGCCGCCGGATGATCGTCTACGACGATCTGGAGCCGAGCGAGAAGATCAAGGTGTACGACAAGGGCATCACGGTGACGAGCGATCCGGCGCGCGTCTACCAGATGAAGATCGGCTACCGGTCGGGCGACATGTGGGCGCCGCAGGTGGACATTGGCGAGGCGCTGCAGCTCGAAGTGCGGCACTTTGCCGAGTGCATCGCAGCGGGCCGCCCGACCGATACCGACGGGCGGGCCGGCCTCCGGATGGTTCAGGCGCTCGAGGCCGCGACCGAGTCGATGCGGGACCGCGGGCGTGTCATCGAGCTGGAGCAGGTGTAGTGGCTGACGTCATCCCGTACCTCGATCTGGCCGCGCAGTATCGCGGCATCAAGTCGGAAATCCGGGCCGCGATGGATCGCGTGCTCGATACCAACGCGTACATACTCGGTCCCGAGGTGAAGGCGTTCGAGGAGGCCTTCGCTGCGGCGCACGACGTCCGCCACGCGGTGGCCGTCAACTCGGGCACGAGCGCGCTGCACCTGGCGCTGCTCGCGCTCGGTGTCGGCCCGGGCGACGAGGTCATCACCACGCCGTTCACGTTCATCGCGACGGTGGCGGCCATCGGCTACACCGGCGCGACGCCGGTCTTCGTCGACATCGACCCCGAGTCGTTCACGCTCGACCCGTCGAAGATCGAAGCGGCCATCACGCCGAAGACGAAGGTGATCATGCCGGTGCACCTGTACGGCCAGCCGGCCGACATGGATCCGATCCTCGCTGTTGCGGAGCGTCACGGCCTGCATGTAGTCGAGGATGCGGCGCAGGCGCACCTGGCCGAGTACAAGGGACGGAAGGTCGGCTCGTTCGGCGCCATTGCCTGCTTCAGCTTCTATCCCGGCAAGAACCTTGGCGCCTACGGCGAGGGCGGCGCGGCGGTGACGAACGACGATCGGTATGCGGCCACCATGCGCGCGCTGCGCGACTGGGGACAGACCGAGCGATACCGCCACGCCATGAAGGGCTACAACTACCGGATGGACGGGCTGCAGGGGGCGGTGCTCGGCGTGAAGATGCCGCACCTCGACGCGTGGACCGAGGGGCGCCGGCGCGTGGCGGCGGCCTACCGCGAGCAGTTCGAGCCGGCCGGCGTGGCGCTGCCGAAGGAAATGCCGTACGCGCGGCACGTTTATCACGTCTATGCCATCCGCGTCGCCGATCGGGCGGCCGCGCAGCGGGCGCTGCAGGAGGCGGGTATCCAGACGGGCATTCACTACCCGATTCCTGTACACCTGCAGGAGGCCTGGGCAGAGCTCGGCTATCGCCGGGGAGACTTCCCGCACGCCGAGCAGGCGGCCGACGAAGTGCTGTCGCTGCCGATCTACGCGGAGCTGACCGACGAGCAGGTCGCGCGCGTCGCGTCGGCCGTTGTCGCGCATACAACGCCGGTCCGTCCCGGACAGGTACGCGCCGATGGCTGAGGGCGGCCGGATCATTCCCGCGATGCACGGCCGGCAGGAGCCGGTGCCCGATCCGCCGCATGAGGTGGAACTGGCGGCTGCGCTGCGGGCGGCCGAAGATCCGAAGCGGCTGGCCGAGCTGTACGGCCGGTTCTCACAGGGCGAGGGCTGGTTCGACGCGATGATGCGTCGCGTGCTGTTCCGCGCTGCGGCGCGCCAGGTGGGCGACGGTCTGCAGGTTGGCGTCGGCGTCGGCTTCCGCCACTGGGAAACGTTCGAGATCGGCAGCCGCGTGTTCATCGGGGCCCAGGCGTACATCCAGGGCCGCTTCGACGGGACGTGCCGCATCGGCAATCACGTCTGGATCGGGCCGCAGGCGTATTTCGATGCGCGCGATCTCGTGCTCGAGGATTACGTCGGCTGGGGGCCCGGGGCCCGGGTGCTTGGGTCGGTCCACACGGGACTGCCCATCGACGTGCCGATCATTCAGACCGATCTGGAAATCCGGCCGGTCAGGGTCGGGAAGTGGGCCGACATCGGGACCGGCGCCATCCTGCTGCCGGGCGTCACCGTCGGTCAAGGGGCCATTGTCGGCGCCGGCGCGGTGGTGACGAAGGACGTGCCCGCCTTTGCGATCGTCGCCGGCGTGCCCGCCCGCTTCGTGCGCTGGCGCGAAGGGTTCGATCCGGACCGGGCCGGACGAGGGGAGTCGCAATCATGAAGGATACGTGCGTACTGGTGACCGGCGGGGCCGGCCTGATCGGGTCGCATATCGCCGACCTGCTGGTCGACGAGGGCGTCCGGGAGATTCGGATTCTGGACAACTTCGTGCGCGGGCGCCGCGAGAACCTCGCGACCGCGATGGCCAGCGGCAAGGTCCGCATCATCGAGGGCGACATCCGCGACCGGGCGGTGCTGACCGAGGCGATGGCCGGTGTCGATGTCGTGTTCCATCAGGCGGCCATCCGCATCACGCAGTGTGCCGAGGAGCCGCGCCTTGCGCTCGAGGTGCTGGTCGATGGCACGTTCAACGTGCTCGAAGCGGCCGTCGACGCGAAGGTCCGGAAGGTCGTCGCGGCCTCGTCGGCCTCGGTGTACGGGCTCGCGGAGTCGTTCCCGACGAACGAGTCGCACCATCCGTACAACAACCGGACGCTCTACGGCGCGGCGAAGGTGTTCAACGAGGGGCTCCTGCGGAGCTTCAACGACATGTACGGCCTCGACTACGTCGCCCTGCGTTACTTCAACGTGTATGGGCCGCGTATGGACGTCCACGGGGCCTACACGGAAGTTCTGGTCCGCTGGATGGAGCGGATCGCCGGCGGCCAGCCGCCCGTCATCTTCGGCGACGGCCTGCAGACGATGGACTTCATCTACGTCGAGGACATCGCGCGGGCGAACATCCTGGCGGCGAAGTCGGCGGCGACCGATGCGGTCTTCAACGTCGCGAGCGGCCGCGAGACCAGTCTGCGGGAGCTGGCCACCACGCTCATGCACACGATGGGCGTGGATCTGCCGGTCGAGTTCGGGCCGGCGCGCCGGGTGAATCCCGTGTCGCGGCGGCTCGCCGACACGACGGCGGCGAGTGAAGGGATCGGCTTCCGCGCGGAAGTATCGCTCGAGGAGGGGCTGCGCCGGCTCGTCGACTGGTGGCGCGCCGAGCGTGAACTCACAGCCGGAGCACACTCGTGATTCCAATCGCCAGGCCGCTCGTCGGGGACGCTGAAGCGGAAGCGGCCGCCCGGGTCGTCCGCTCGGGCTGGCTGACGCAGGGGCCGGAAGTGGCCGCCTTCGAGGCGGAGTTCGCCGCGCTGGTCGGCGCCGCGCACGCCTGCGCGGTCTCGAGCTGCACGACGGCGCTGCACCTGGCCCTGCGCGCCGCCGGCGTCGGGCCCGGCGACGAAGTGGTGACCGTCAGCCATTCGTTCATCGCGACGGCCAGCTCGGTCCGCTACTGCGGTGCCGTGCCGGTATTCGTCGACATCGATCCGGCCACGTACAACATCGATCCGGCGCTCGTCGAAGCGGCCATTACGCCGAAGACGAAGGCAATCCTGTGCGTGCACCAGATCGGGATGCCGTGCGACCTCCCCGCGCTCGTGGCCGTTGCGCGGAAGCACGGCCTCCGGCTCGTCGAGGATGCGGCCTGCGCGATCGGATCCGAGATCCGGATCGACGGCCGCTGGGAACCGATCGGCCGGCCGCACGGCGACATCGCCTGCTTCTCGTTCCATCCGCGCAAGGTGATCACGACCGGCGACGGCGGCATGCTCACAACGAACGACGCGGAGTACGATCGTCTCTTCCGCCTGTGGCGCCAGCATGGCATGAGCGTCCCGGATACGGTGCGGCACGGATCGCGATCGGTCATCTTCGAGTCGTATCCGGTGCTCGGCTACAACTACCGGATGACGGACGTGCAGGCGGCCGTCGGCCGCGAGCAGCTGAAGCGGCTGCCGGACATCATCGCGCGGCGGCGGGCGCTGGCCCATCACTATCGTGAGCGGCTCGCCGGCATTCCCGGCGTGTCGCCGCCGGTCGAGCCCGAGTGGGCGCGGTCGAACTGGCAGAGCTATGCGGTTCGCCTCGACGACGGGCTGGAACAGCGCGGCGTCATGCAGGCGCTGCTCGACCGCGACATCGCGACGCGGCGCGGCATCATGTGTGCGCACCTCGAGCCGGCGTACGGGCAGGAGCCGTGGCGCGCCGGGAGCAGCCTTGCCGAGAGCGAGCGTGCGCAGGGTACTGTCGTCCTGCTGCCCCTGTACGCCCAGATGAGCGAGGAGGAGCAGGACCAGGTAATCGACGCTCTGGCCGCCGTGGTCGCCGACGCGCGCACCGGCGGGGGAGCCGGGGCGCGGAAGGGATAAGAGGAACGGAGACGTGTCCGAGGTTACGGAAAGTCCGGGACGTATCTCGCACCGGTTCGAGATCCGCCCCGATCTCGGCCTGTTCGACCTCGAGCTGGGGGCGGTCTGGAAGTACCGGCAGCTGCTGTTCTTCCTGGCCTGGCGCGAAGTCCGCGTCCGGTACAAGCAGGCGGCGCTCGGCGTCGCCTGGGCGGTGCTCCAGCCGGTGATGGTCGTGATCATCCTGTCGGCGGTCTTCGGCGTGTTCGCGCGTCTGCCGTCGGAGGGGCTGCCTTACCCGGTGTTTCTGTTCGCCGGTCTCATTCCCTGGACGTACTTCTCGGAGGCGCTCCGCCGCGGATCGGTCGGTCTGGTCGGTGATGCCGAGCTGGTGAAGAAGGTGTACTTTCCGCGCCTGATCATCCCGCTGGCGATGGTCGTCGCACCGCTGGTCGATCTCGCGCTCGCTTCGGGCGTCCTGTTCGTGTTCCTCGCCTGGTACGGCATCTGGCCGACGGTGAATGTGCTCCTGCTGCCGGTGCTCGTCCTGGTGTCGATGGCACTGGCGCTGGCCGTCGCGCTGTGGCTCGGTCCGATCAACGTGCGGTTCAGGGACGTGATGCACACCCTTCCGTTCCTGCTGCAGATCTGGATGTACGCCACGCCGGTGATCTACCCGCTGTCGATGGTGCCCGAGCGGTGGCAGCCGCTCTATCGGCTGAACCCGATGGTCGGCGTGATCGAGGCCTTCCGATGGTCGCTGCTCGGCATGGGCGAGGTTGACGTCGCCGCGATCGGCGTGAGCCTGGCCGTCATTTCGGTGGTCCTGGTCGGAGGGCTGCTGTTCTTCCGGCGGATGGAAGGATCGTTCGCGGACGTCATATGAGCACACTCGCATTGCAGGTGCGCGGCGTCGGCAAGCGCTACCGGATTGGCGCCAGAAAGCAGGCCGATCGGCAGGGGCTGCTGCACCGGCTGGGGGCGCTCGCGCGACGGAGCCAGACGGACGACCGGACGTTCTGGGCGCTGCAGGACGTCAGCTTCGAGATACGCCACGGCGAGAACGTCGGCCTCATCGGCCTGAACGGTGCCGGCAAGAGCACGCTGCTCAAGATCCTGTCGCGCATCACGCGACCGACGACGGGCCGGATCACGGTCGACGGCCGCATCGGGGCGCTGCTCGAGGTCGGCACCGGCTTCCACGGTGACCTGACCGGGCGCGAGAACGTGTTCCTGTACGGATCGATTCTCGGGATGACCCGCGAAGAGGTCCGCCGGAAGTTCGACGCGATCGTCGAGTTCTCAGGCACCGGACCGTTCATCGACACGCCCGTCAAGCGCTATTCGAGCGGCATGTACGTGCGGCTGGCCTTCAGCGTCGCAGCGCACATGGAGCCCGAGATCCTGCTGCTCGACGAGGTGCTTGCCGTCGGCGACCTGCCGTTCCAGCGCAAGTGCATGGAGTTTGCCAAGGAGATGCAGCGCCGCGACGCGGCGATCATGTTCGTCTCGCACAATATGTTCAGCATCAAGACCATGTGCGAGCGCGTGATCTACCTGCGCCGCGGTCGCGTCGTCTACGATGGACCGACCGATGAGGGCATCCGGCTCTACGAGGAGGATTGCCGCACGCTGTCGCAGGAAAGCGGTCTCGAGGGCGACGGCCGGCTGACGGTCACGTCGGTCGAGGTGCTTGCCGAGGACGGGACGGAGCGCCACCTGTTCCAGTACGGCGAGCGCATGCGCGTCCGGATTCGGTATCGGGCGCACGAGCCGCTCGAGGCGCCGAACTTCATCGTGGCGGTCATGCGCGCCGATGATGTTTCGTGCTGCAGTTTCAGTACGGAAGACGACGTGGCGTCGCGTCCGGTGGTCGACGGCCAGGGCGTGGTGGAGCTGCTGACGCCGCCGATCAGGCTCGTGGCCGAGATGTACCGGATCTTCGTTCTCGTTCGGGCGAAGGGCTTCCAGGATCTGATCGCCGTGCACGGTCCGACCCCGATTCACATCGCGCACGATTTGTACGACACGCACTTCGGCGTCTTCCACGAGCATGGCGAGTGGAGGTGGCTCGACGAGGCCGGGAGTGCAGTCAGGCGGGCCGCTTCCGACACATCGCTGACACGATGAGCCCCGAGCTCGCCGCGACTCTGGCGGTCGCCGAGTGGCTGCTGGACGCGGCCGATCACTGCCTCGCGCACGACGAACGCGATGCCGCCTTCTTCGCGACGCGGCTGGCGGCGACGACGCTGGCGCGTCAGGCACGGGTGCTCATGCACCCCCGCATCGAACGCAACATCCTGACGCTCGCAGCCGGCGTCCCCGCAGCGCGAGTGTCCGATGGCCTGCCGGACGATGCGTCGAGCGGTACCAGGGCACCGCGCGGGTGTCTGCACGTGCTGACGCAGGCGCTGCCCGCCGGCGGACACACGGCCATGGCCACGCGATGGATCGCATCCGAGGCGACCGGCGACCAGCACAGCGTGGCGCTCCTGGCGCAGCGCACCGAGGTGCCGCCGGCCCTGCAGGCAGCCGTCGATGCGCGGAAGGGCAGGATCCACCTCGCTCCGGACAGGGCCGGACCTCTGGAGGTGGCCGGCTGGCTGCGCGCCCTGGCGGTGCGGACCGCCAGTCGCGTGGTGTTTCACGTCGACGTCGACGACCTCGTTCCCGCGATCGCGTTCGGTGTACCGGAAGGTCCGCCCACGATCGTCGTGAACCACGCGGCGCACATCTTCTGGGCAGGGGCGTCGGTGGCCGACTGCATCGCGAACTGTCGCGGATCGGATCTGGAGGTCGAGTGGACGCGCCGCTACCGCGGCGCGGGCGACCGGTCGCGTATCGTGCCGATTCCGCTGGTCGACGTCGATCCGCCGGACGATGCGGCGCAGGTGCGGCTCGAGGCAAGGCGCAGGCTTGGGCTTCCCGACACGGCACCGGTGCTGCTGTCGATCGGGGATACGTACAAGTACGCGCCGTTTGCGCACGCGGGCCTCGACTTCCTCGCCACCGTACGCGAGCTGCTCGAGCGCGCTCCGGACGCCTGGTTCCTCGTTGTCGGCGTGGCTGCCGACGCGCGATGGGCAGCGGCTGCGGAGGCCGTCGGCGGCCGGCTTCGCGTGTTCGGGCGGCAGTCGGACCTGAAGCCGTTCCACCTGGCGGCCGATCTCTACCTGGAAGGCTTCCCGTTCGGATCGACGACGGCTCTTCTGGAGGCGGGACTGCGGGGCCTGGCGGCTGTGCCGGCACCGGCGGTGAGCCCGCCGCCCTTCGGGACCGACGGCATCGCGGTCGACCGCGTGCTCGCCAGACCCGCGACGACGGCCGATTATGTCGACACGGCCCTCCGTCTGCTGGCGTCGCCTGCCGAGCGCGAGGAATCAGGGCGACGGCTGGCCGCGGAGATTCGCCGGCACCACATGGGTGACGGCTGGAACCGGCACGTGGCGGACGTGCTCGAGACGCTGCCGCGCGAGCATCGGATCTACGAGCCGGAGACGCCGCCATCGACGCCGGCGGCCGTTCACGAGTACTGGACGGCGTTCCGGGAAACCTGCTGGAAAGGAGTGGCGAGCGACGTGCCGACGCACCGACTGATACAGGAAAGCCTCGTCGCGCTGACTGCACGCGGCATCCGCGTGCGGGTGCCGCGCGGGGTGCGCAGGGCGCACGCTCCACTTGCGGGGCGCCGTCACGGCGATGCCGTGCCCCTGTCGCTTCTGGCGCTCGCCACCAACGTCATCCGCCCGTGGCTGCCGGAAGCCAGATTCCGGTCCATGCTCTACACGCTCACGACGCTGTTCCGTCCGGGAAGCGCCACGTCGCGAACGTTCTCGTCGCTGCTGCCGGAGTCGCTGTGGTGACTACGACGACACGCCCGTCGATCTGCTTCGTGGTCCAGACGACCGGTTTCGGCGGGACCGAAGTGCACACGCTCGGCCTGATGGAGGCCCTGGTCCGCCGGGGATACGACATCGAGCTCGTTTCGTGCGCGCCGCACTGGTACGACAGGCTCGTCGAGGCGGTCGACTGGCGCGACCACGTGCGCATCAGGCACGTGGAGCTGTCGGTGTCGACCGAAGACAGGGCCGAGCTCGACGAGTGGACGCGTGTGCTGCGCGCGGTCGACAGCCGGGTGCTCGTCCTGCCCAAGGGGGAATACCGCATGGGCAGCGTGGGGTTCTCGCGGGCCTGCCGGCGCGCTTTCGATCGCCGCTACGCAATCGAGCATCTCGAGGCAGAGGAGCTGCCCCGCGTCCCCGTGCGCCGCCTGTTCGGCGTTCTGCCGCTCGGCTTCGGGCTGTGGCGGCGGCGGCGCCGGTGGGAGCGCCAGCGCGCCGCGGCGTGCTTCGACCGCATCGTGGCGGTCAGCCACGCCGTCCGCAGCCGCCTCGTCGACGACTGGGGCATTCCCGCGTCGAAGATTGTTGTCGTCCACAACGGCGTGCGCTGGCAGCAGCTGCAGCGGGATCCGGAAGCCGGACGGCGCTGGCGCGACAGCCACGACGTACCCGGCAACGTGTTCGTGTTCGGCATGCTCACGCGCCTCTCGTACTGGAAGGCGATTCCGGTGGCCCTGCAGGCGATGAAAGAGCTGCTCGCGCGCCGACCCGCCCGACCGTCTCACCTGGTGATCGCCGGCGAGGGAGAGCAGGCCGGGATGCTGAGGTCGATGGCCGCTGAGCTCGGCGTGAGCGCTCACGTGCACTTCACGGGGCATACCGACGACCGCGTGGGCGCGCTGTCGGCCTTCGATGCGATCCTGTTCTCGAGCATCAGGGAAGGACTGCCGCTCAGCCTGCTCGAGGGGATGGCCGCCGGGTGCGTGCCGATCGTCACGCGGATCAGCGGCATGCCCGAGGCCGTGGAAGTACCGGCAACAGGCTGGGTCGTGCCGCCGAACGACCCGCCGGCCCTCGCCGCGGCGATGGCCGAGGCGCTGGCGCTGGATCCCGCTGAGTTCGAGCGTCGGCGCCAGGCGAACGTCGACCGCATCCAGCGGCACTTCGACCTCGACGAAAGCTACCGGCGCATCCTCGACGCGTTCTCGCTTTGACGGACGCCGTCGAGGCGTGGCGTCTCACGCCCTTCGGCGGGCTCGCTCGAGGACTTCGCGGTAAAGCGCGGCGGTGTCCTCGGCCTGTCGCGCGTCGCTGAAGGCCTCCTCGACGCGCTGGCGACCTGCGGTGCCGAACACGGCCCGAAGCTCCGGAGCCGTCGCGAGGCGGCCGACCGCATCGGCCAGCTGGGCCGGATTGCGCGGCTCGACGAGCAGGCCCGTCCGCTCGGGCAGGACGATCTCGGGCAGCCCTCCGGTCCGCGTTGCCACGACCGGCTTGCCCGCGGCCATCGCTTCGATGACGCAGATGCCGAACGGTTCCACCGTCGACGCGCAGACGACGATGTCGAGTGTCCGGAGGATGTCGGGAACGTTGGGGACGTGGCCGGTGAAGTGCACGCGATCGGCGATACCGAGCGACGTCGCGAGATCGTGCAGCGTCTCACCGTAGCCCGAGCCGTGGATGTCGCCGCCGACGATGACGAACTCGGCATCCACGCCGTTGCGCGTGAGGATCGACGCCATCGTCAGGAAGTCGTCGTGACCCTTGACCGGCAGCAGGTTGGCGATGATGCCGATACGCAGCGGACCCGTGCGGCGGGTGTCCGGTGCGGGCGCAGGGAAGTCGGCCAGCGCGACCGAGTTGTGGATGACACGGTGCAGGCTGCCGGGCGCGACCGCCCGGGCCGCGGGTTCGATTTCACGCCGGATCGCGTCGCTGCAGTACGCGAAGGCCCGGGGTCTGGGCAGGAACCGGAAGCACCACTCGAGGTAGCCGGAAGCCGGCGGATAGTGCACGTAGCAGACGACGGGTACGCCGACGACGCGCGCGGCCATCGCGATGGCGCGCGCGTTCGATGGATCGTTGGCGTGCACGAGGTCGATACGCTCTCTCCGCAGCAGGCCGATCCAGTCGCGGGTCGCGCGCAGCGTCGCGCGCGGTGATCGCACCGCCGGCTGGACGTACGGCCGGATCTCGACCGGTATCGACTGCTGACGGCTCTCGGCGACCATCGGCCCGTCGTCGGGGCACACGGCGAACGGCTCCACATCCAGGCGCCGGATCGCCTGCCACAGGACGAGAAGACTGCGGTTGCCGCCGCCGATCTGCGCGGCGTTCGTCAGATAGAGGACCCTCATGGTGTCCCGCC
>QGVF01000115.1 GCA_003242705.1 Acidobacteriota bacterium | reverse complement strand
CCTGCAGTGGCGGCTGAACGCCGATGGGTCGATGCGCAGCGACTGGGAGGCGTATCGCGACCTGAACAAGCAGCTGGCCTATCAGCCGCACGTCTTCCGCGGGAACTTCGTGTGGGATCTGCCCGACCTGGTGGCCGACGGCGGCGCCAGGCGGGCGATCGGCTACATCCTGAACGACTGGCAGCTGTCGGGGATGTACAACCTGAGCTCGGGCACCAACTACGACCTGAGCTTCACCTACCTGAGCGGCGGCAACTCGGTGAACCTGACCGGTTCGCCCGACTACGGCAACAACGGCAATGGCGCCCGCGTGGTCTTCCTCGGCGACCCGGGGTCGGGCTGCTCGAGCGACCAGTACCGCCAGTTCAATGCCGACGTGGTCACCGGTCCGGATCCCGGCAGCATCGGCATGGAGTCGGGCCGCAACCGGATGCGGGGCTGCATGCAGCGTGAGCTCGACCTGTCGATCTCGCGGAACATCCGCATGGGCGGCAGCCGGGCGCTGCAGCTGCGCTTCGACGTGTTCAACCCGTTCGGGATCATCAACTACACGGGTCGCCAGGCCCAGCTGCAGCTGACGAATCCGACGGACAAGGACATCCGCAACGACCAGTTCCCGGGTGGCCAGCTCGACCAGACGCGTCTGCGTCCGCAGAACGCCGGCTTCGGCGCGGTGACGGCGGCGCAGGCGTACAACGCCGGCGGCACGGGCGGCGGCAACTACCTGCGCGTCGTCCGCTTCACGGCCCGCTTCTCGTTCTAACCGGCGCACCGGCAGGACGCGCGGCTCCGGCCGCGGTCCTGCCGGCCGCACGCACCCCGGCGGCTCGCGCCGCCGCGCTCCTCGAAGCCGGATGGGCAGTGCCCATCCGGCTTTTTCCGTCTTCACGGCGTGCGCACCGGCATCCGGCAGTCGGCGCGATGCGGTACCATTGCCGTCCATGCGCAGGCTGCTCGCCCTGGTTTTCGTTCTGCTTTTCCTCGCCGCAGGTCTCTACTTCGCTGCCAGCCGGCTGCCTGGCCCGTCAGTCACCATCGCCAGTCCGGGCGCCTGGGTCGGCGCCTCGACGCCGCTCGACATCGTCGTCGAAGGGGCCGATGTGGAGCAGGGGGCGCTGCAGGTGACGTTCGAGCAGGACGACCGCAGCACCGTGCTCGTTGACACCGCAAGCGGCGAGAACAGCCGGCAGGTGAGCTCCGACGGTCCCGGACGGCTGCGCGTGACGCACCTGATCGACCGCACGAGCGTGCCGGGGCTCGCCTCGGGCCCGGCACGGGTGGTCGTGACGGCCAGCCGGCCCGTCCTTCGAGGCCTCCGCGACGTGCAGAGCACGGTGTCGCACGACGTGACGGTCCGGCTCGAACCGCCCCGCGTCTCGGTCGTGTCGACGCATCACTACGTCAACCAGGGCGGTGCCGAGCTCGTCGTCTACCGGGTGAGCCCAGAGGATGTCGAGTCGGGCGTGCGCGTCGGCGACATCGAGTATCCCGGGTACCCCGCATCGGGCATCTCGCTCGATGGCCGCAGCCCGGTTGATCCGGCCCTTCGGGTGGCGTTCTTCGCGGTGCTGCACGATCAGCCCGTCGACACCCCGATCCGGCTCTACGCCCGCGACGAAGCAGGCAACCAGGCGACGGCGGCCTTCGACACGCGCATCTTTCCGAAGCCGTTCAAGAACAGCCGCATCGCGATCGACGACGCCTTCATGTCGAGGGTCGTCCCGGCCATCCTTTCCGGCACCAGCGAGATTGCGCCGGAAGGGTCGCTGCTCGATCAGTTCCTCGCGATCAACGGCGAGCTGCGCCGGCGCAACGCGGAGCGGATCGCGTCGTTCGCCGCGGAGACCGAGCCCCGGATGCTCTGGAACGGTGTCGTCTTCCATCCGTTCACCAACACCGCGGTTCAGTCGGCCTTCGCCGATCGCCGCACGTACCTGTACGGCGGCCGTGAGGTCGATCAGCAGGTCCATCTCGGCTTCGATCTGGCATCGGTCCAGCAGGCCCCCATCCCGGCGGCCAACGCCGGGCGCGTGCTCTTTGCCGACGAGCTGGGCATCTACGGCAACTGTGTGATCGTCGATCACGGGCTCGGCGTGCAGTCGCTCTACGCGCACCTGTCGAGCTTCAGCGTGTCGGCCGGCGATGTCGTCGAGAAGGGGCAGGAGGTCGGCAGGACCGGTATCACCGGCCTGGCCGGCGGCGATCACCTGCACTTCACGATGCTGCTGCAGGGGCAGATGATCAATCCCATCGAGTGGTGGGACCCGAAGTGGACGGAGGACCGGGTGCTCCGGAAGCTGCGGGCGGTCCTGCCGGGTTCGTAGGAGCGAGGCGACCTTCCGGGGACGCAGCCGGCCGCCGATCTCGCGAGGGACGGACGTCCGTCGCGCGCAGCAGCGTGTCAGGTCAGGAGGCGACGGCGGCCGCGCTGGCGCGCACCTGCTCGCCCTCGAGCGGGGTGTAGGTCGGGACGAGCGTCTTCAGCAGCATTCGCACGCGGTCGGGATCTTCGTCTCTGGCCGCGCGCTCGAGCTCGGCGACGAGCTCCCACAGATCGGGCGGCGGGGGAGGACCGTTCACCACCTGGATCTTGCCGTCGGCCTGCGGCGTGACCTGCTCGTCTTCCGAGACCAGTTCCTCGTTGAGCTTCTCGCCCGGGCGCAGGCCGGTCACGACGATCCGGATGTCGCGCTCGGGCACGAGTCCGGCCATCGCGATCATCTGGCGGGCCAGATCGATGATGCGGATCGGCTCGCCCATGTTCAGCACGCAGAGCTCGCCGAAGCGTCCGTAGGCCGACTTCAGCACGAGGCCTACGGCTTCCGGAATGGTCATGAAGTAGCGCCGGACGTCGGGGTGGGTGATGGTCACCGGGCCCCCGGCTTCGATCTGCTGCCGGAAGAGCGGGACGACGGAGCCGTCCGATCCGAGGACGTTGCCGAAGCGGACGGCGCAGCCGCGCAGTCCGGATCGCCGCGCCACGGCGCGCGTCATCAGCTCGCCGATCCGCTTCGTGGCGCCCATCACGCTCGTCGGTGCCACCGCCTTGTCGGTCGAGATGAAGACGACGCACTCGACGCCGGTGCGCTCGGCCGCCTCGAGCACGTGGCGCGTGCCGCCGACGTTGTTCTTCACGGCCTCGCACGGCGCAGCCTCCATCAGCGGGACGTGCTTGTGCGCGGCCGCGTGGAAGACGTCCTGCGGGCGGAACGTTTCGAACAGCGTCTGGACGCGCTCGCGATCGCGGATGTCGGCGAGCTGGACGTCGATGCGCCCGTCCGGGAATTCGCGCCGGAAGCGCTGCTCGAGCAGGTAGAGGCCGTTCTCGTTCATGTCGACGGCCAGCAGGCGACCGACGCCGAGGCCCAGCAGCTGGTGGCAGATTTCGCTGCCGATCGACCCGGCGGCGCCCGTCACGAGGACGCGCCGGCCGACGAACGATTCGCGTTCGTGCTCGTCGAAGACCACCCGGCGACGCGAGAGCAGGTCCTCGGGCGACAGGTCGTGCAGCATGCTGGCCGGCCCGCGCTCCTGGAAGTAGACGAACGAGACCGGCAGGGCCTTGATCTGGACGTTCAGTCCCGCGCAGCAGTTGACGACCTCGCGGACGACCTCGTGCGAGTCGCGGGGAATGGCGATGAGGATGTTGCTGATGCTGTAGCGTTCGATCGTCCTGCGCAGCACCGACAGGCCGCCGAAGACCGGCCGGCCGCCCACCAGGTGGCTCCACTTCGTGCGGTTGTCGTCGATGAAGCCGACGACGTCGTACGGATGCTCGTCGGAGCGCTGCAGGTCGCGGAACAGCATCTCGCCGGCGGCGCCTGCGCCGACGATGAGCGTGCGCCGCGCATCGCCGCTGCGGCGCAGTGCCATGCGGCGCCAGTAGACGTGCGCCAGGCGTGGGGCGAACCGGTAGGCCGCCATGAGCGCGCCGCTCAGCAGCAGCTCCAGGACGACGACCGAGCGCGGCGGGCTCAGCAGCCGCAGCATGTAGGTGGCGACGAGGAACAGCGCCGTGCCGGTGACGGCCGAGCCGAAGACCCGGACGGCGTCCTGCAGACCCGGATAGCTGAACGTCCAGCGATGGGTGCGCGCCAGCCAGGTCGACAGCACACGGCAACCCACGAGCAGGGCGATGTACTGAGGCAGGACTGCCGCATAGGCCGGCATGACCCGCCCCTCGAAGCGCAACTGCATCGCGAGCCACAGGCTGAACGCCGCAGTTGCGGCGTCGACAGCAAAGATCGTGGCAAAGCGCAGGACCGGATTCCTGAGGGGAGGCGGCAGGACCCGCTGGCGCCGGGACATGCTGTTCACGGCTGCAGGGAAGTATAGTCCACGACGGCTGCTGCCGGCCGGCGGCCGGCCGGGCGGACTGGCCCGGGTCGTCGGCTCCCGTCGCGTCCTCGCGGTATGATTCACGGGTTTTGCCGGACGATCGACGCACACGCGAGGGTGCCCGGTCTCGCGAAACGGGATCGACATGTGCTCCGCCTGATCCAGTTATCGGTCGGGGGCAGCGCAGGAGGAGGCCCGGCCCGGAATCCGGGGGTACGGGCGTGGCCCTGGTCTCTGAGACGCCTCCGCGATTCGTCAGCGGATGGAGCGTGCGATGAGCCTCGCAATCGCGCTGACGGCAGCCGCGGCCGCAGCCGTCGTCCTGCTGGTCGAGCGCCGGGCGGCCCGCCTCCGCCTTCTCGACCGCCCGAATGAACGGAGCTCACATGTAGTGCCGCGCCCGCGCGGCGGCGGCCTCGGGATTCTTGCTGGCGTTGCCGTCGGACTCATGGCGCTCGCGGCGACAGGCCTCGAGGTGTCCCCTGAGCTGGCGACGGTGCTGGCTGCCGCGCTCCTGGTCGCTCTCACCGGCCTCTGGGACGACCTGGTTCAGCTGTCTCCCTCGGTCCGCCTTGCGGCACAGACGACAGGCGCGGCCATCGTCGTGGCCGGATGCGGCCACCTCGGTGTCCTGCCGTTGCCGGGGGGAGCGATGATCGAGCTGTCGGCCGTTCCGGGCTCGATCCTGGCAGTCGTCTGGATTGTCGCTGTCACGAACTTCTTCAACTTCATGGACGGCGCCGACGGACTTGCCGGCGGCCAGGCACTGCTCACGTTCGGGGCTCTGGCGCTCGTGGCATGGCCCGACGCGGAAGCGGCCGTTGCGCTATTGATCGTCGTGGCGACGGCGGTGTTCCTGACGAGGAACTGGTCGCCGGCGCGGATATTCCTGGGTGACGTCGGCAGCGGGGGGCTCGGGTTCCTGTTGGCGGCGCTCCCGTTCGCCGTCGCGGACGGATCGACCAGAGGGGCGGTCGTGGTGCTCGTGGCGACCAGCCTCGCGCTGTTTCTCGTCGATCCCCTGATTACCCTGGTCCGGCGGTTCGTACGAGGGGCGCGCATCACCGAGTCGCACCGGGAGCATGTCTACCAGCGGCTGATTGCTGCGGGCAAACCGCATGCCCCGGTCGTCGCGGGTATGCTGCTGGCGGCCGCATCGTTGACGCTCGTGGGTATATGGGCGTACAACCGACCCGACCGCATGTGGCTGAGCCTCGCGTGGGCTGCCGTCGTGTGCGTTGCGGAGTGGGTGATTGCGGCGCTCAGAGATCGCGTGGTGAGCAGGTGAGCAGTATGTTCACCATCGCACGTAAGGCCGGCGACACGACGACTCTGTACGCGTCTGTACGCGATGTGCGCTCGAAAGGAGAGCAGACCTGAGTGAGACGACGTCCGCCCGCCTTCACCGGCTGACCGTCGGCAGCGCGACGACTGTTGCGGTCGGCGCCTTCCTGCTGCCTTTCGCGACGGCCCTCGGACACGCCGACCTCCCGCTCTGGTTCAAGGTCGGCCTCGTCGCCCTGCTCGCCGCTGCTGCCGCTGTTCCCGGGCCGGCGCTGGCGATTCTCATTCTGCTGTTGCCCGTGGCCGCGTGGTGCGACGCCGTGTCGCCCGGCGCGCCGCTGGCTGCCGCCTTCACCGACGGCCCCCTGTTCGCGTTCGTCGCGGGCGCCGCGCTGCGGCTGGCCTGGGCGTCGTCCGGCAAATCGCCGTCGCGGCTTGCGGCGCCGGCGGTGATTCTGGCCGCGGCGGTCCTTACCTCGACCGTCGTCGAGCTGCACCAGCTGCAGCGCGTGTCGCCCCGCGACCCGATCCTGCCCGAGCTCTGGCAGTATCTGGCGACCGATTACTGGACCGCACCGTCCGCCTATCCGGTCCTGAATCTCGCCTTCCGCTGGCTTGCCTGGCTCGGACTCGCGATCTGCGCCGAACGGATCGTCGCCGACAGTCCAGTCCGCGAGCGCCTCGCAGGTGCCTGGCTGGGTGCCGGTGTCGTGGCGGCGATTCTGACCGGCACGCACACGATAGCCATTCTGCTCCGATCTGCCGAGCCGTCTGCCGTGCTCGTCCACCTCCTGAGCGAAGCACGGATCTCGGTGCTTCAGCCCGACGTGAATGCGGCCGGATCGCATTTCGCGCTCTTCCTGCTGCCGGCGGTCGTGCTTGCGCTGAGGGGCGCCGGCCGCTCGCGGCTGTGGCCAACCATCGTCGTCGCGCTCGTCGGCCTGGCCTTTCTCGCCGCGAGGTCGCGGGCGGCGATCGGTGCCGTCATTCTCGTCGCTGTGGTGGCGTGGGTGGTCCGGCAGGCTGCGTCCGGGGGGCTCCGTCGCGCACTGCTCGTTGCGATTCCCGTCGCACTCGTGTTGCTCGCGGCTGTGTTCGTCATGACAGGCCGATCGAACGTGCCGGCCAGTACGGCGCTGCAGTACCGCCACGAGATGACCGTGGTGGCGCTCAGGGCAATCGAGCGGTATCCGATGTTCGGCGTCGGGCTCGGCGACTACGCGAGGACCACGCGGCGGCTGTACGACGACGGTGTGCCGCTGCTCCAACGGGCGGCGCCGGATGGCGAGAACGCCCACAACAATTTGCTGCAGATTGCGGTGGAACTGGGCCTGCCCGCGGCGGCAGCGTTCCTGTGGCTCGTCCTGCCGGCCGCGGCCATCGGGCTCGGCCGGCGGCAGGTGTCTGCCGAGTGCCTCGGGATGTCGCTCGGCCTGGCGGCCTTCCTCGCGAGCGCGCTGCTCGGACACCCGCTCCTCGTGCCGCAGGTCGGCGTGGCCCTGTTCCTGGCGCTGGGGCTGACGGCCGGTCTCGACCCCGCGCGGCAGCGGTCCGGCCTGGCGCGGGATCTGGGCCTCGTCGGGGTGGTCTTTTACCTGACTTCGCTCGTGTGGCGGCTGGCGTGACGGATGCCGCCCGGGGCCCGGCGGCGGTGAGCGCATGCCGGCCCGTGCCCGGAACCGTGCGTGAGAGCCGCGCCGCGACATAGAATGGGGCGTTTCAGAGTTCCAACTGCTGACAGCCGGCGCCTGCCGGCAGGACAATCGAACATGCTGCGATTCGCATTCGTGAGAAGTGCCGCGCTGGTGTTGAGCCTGACGGTCCTCGGCGTGTCCGGGGCCGCTGCCCAGAGCACCACCTTCGAGCCGAGGGTCGGTCAGGCCGGCAAGGATGTCGTCTGGGTGCCCACGCCCGATCCGCTCGTCGAGACGATGCTCGACATTGCCGGCGTCACCGCCGACGACGTGGTGATGGACCTGGGCTCGGGCGACGGCAAGACGGTGATTGCCGCGGCCCGGCGCGGTGCCCGCGCGATCGGCGTCGAGTTCAATCCGGACATGGTGCGACTCTCGCGCGAGCGCGCCCGCGAGGCCGGTGTCACGGCGCGGACGACCTTCATCGAGGGCGACCTCTTCGAGGCCGACCTCTCGCAGGCCACCGTCATCACGATGTTCCTGCTGCCCGACATCAACCTGAAGCTCCGCCCGAAGATTCTCGAGCTGAAGCCGGGCACGCGCATCGTGTCGAACTCGTTCACGATGGGCGACTGGGAGGAGGATCGGTCGGAGCGCGTCACCGAGAACTGCACGAGCTGGTGCACCGCGCTCCTGTGGATCGTGCCGGCCCGTGTCGACGGTGAGTGGGTGCTCGACGGTCAGCCGCTGGTGTTCGAGCAGACGTTCCAGATGATCTCGGGACGTCTCGGCAACACCCCGATTCAGGGACGCCTGAACGGCGCCGAGATCACCTTCACGGCCGGCGACCGTACGTTCACGGGCACGGTCGACGGCTCGTCGATTCGCGGCGCCATCACGGGTGGCTCCGGCGGCTCGTTCGTCGCGACGCGCGCCTCGTCCTGACGCGTCTACCCGTCGACTCGCGGCACCCGGCGGTTCCGGGTGCCGCGCTATCGCATCACGCCGATACCGGCCGGGCCACCGCTGACCGGGACGCTTCCCGCCGGCGTGAGTGTGCTGCCGTCGAACGTGAACACCTGAATCTCTCGCTCGGTCATGCACTGTGCGAGCACGGCCCGGTCGCTGCTCCACGCCACACCCTGACACCAGCGGCCGATCCGCGCCTCGGTCACCGGGCGCAGCGTCGTGCCGTCGAGTGCGTAGATGCGCAGCCGGCCGAAGTCGTTGTAGATGGCGCTCGAGGGCGGCGCGTTCGTGCCGTTCATCACCGTGACAGCGACGTATCGGTTGTCGGGCGACAGCGCCACCGCTTCCGGCACCACGCCGACCGTGACGTAGTCGACGGTCCGCGGCGGGTCGAGCCGGAGGTCGATGACGGCCACGGTGTCGACGCTGCCCGTCGATCCGCTGCCGACGTTGGCGACGATCGCCCGGCTGCCATCGGCCGTGATCTCCATCCCGTACGGCTTGAGACCTGCCACGATGTCCTGGCCGCCGTAGCTGACCGTGCGGCCGTCCACCTCGAGCACCGACACCAGGTGGTCGTCGTTGCGCGTGACGAGCGCACGCCGGCCGTCCGGCGTGAACGCCACATGGCTCGGCGCCGACTGTGAGGCCTTCAGGTCGACCTTGCCGGCCTCCGTGATCGTCCGTCCGTCGACGTGAAACACCGACACGGTGCCTTCGCCGCGATTCGCGACGAGCAGCAGATCGCCGCCGGGGCTGAACGACGCGCCCGAGGCCATACGCCCGGCGCGCAGTGTCGTGACGACGACGGGCGGGCGGCTGCCGATGTCGATGATCGTCACCCGATCGTCGTCGGTCGTCTTCGTGGGATCCGACGGATCGAGCCGGACGGCCGATGCGACTGCCACGAGCGAACCGCCGGGATGGACCGCGACGTTCTGCGGCGGGCCGATGACCGAGCTGGGGACCTCGAGCTCGGCCACGACGCGCGGGGGCGTCACACTGGCGTCGAGGATGGTGACCGTGTCGGGGGCGGGCGGAGACGGCACGACGTTGACGCCGTCCCTGAGGACCGCCTTGCCGTCGTTGGCCGAGACGACGAGCTGCGCGCCGGCCGGCGACGCGCACACGAGTGCCAGGAAGCAGGCGGCTGCGGCCGCGGGAAGTCTGCTGGACATGGCCCGCGATTGTACGACGCCCGCGCGTCCGCATTACCATGACGCGATGCCGATTCCCGTTCTCGTCACCGATGCCGAGTACCGCCGCGCCGAGGACCTGTTCCGCGAGGTCGAGGACTTCGACTGCGCGGTCGCACCGTCCGACGAAGCCGGGCTGGCGGCAGCCATCCGCGCCGCCGGTGTCCGTCACGTCATCGTCGGCCACCAGAAATACGAAGGGCCGCTCTACGACGCGCTGCCGCGCGGCGGGGTGATCGCCCGCTTCGGCGTCGGCCACGACGGTGTGGACAAGAACAAGGCGACCGAGCGGGGGCTCATCTGCACGAATGCGCCGGGCGTCCTCGACCAGTCGGTGGCGGAGTTCACGGTGCTCATGCTTGGTGCCGCCTCGCGGCACCTTGCGGCGATGGATGCGGATCTACGCGCCGGCCGGTGGCAGCCCCGCACCGGTGTCGAGCTGGCCGGGCGGACGCTCGCCATTCTCGGACTCGGTCGCATCGGCCGCGCCGTGGCGCGCATCGCGTCGCGCGGATTCGACATGCGTGTCGTGGGGCTCGTGCGCCGCGAGATGGCACCGCCGCCCGACGTGGATGTCGTCACGACCGACTACGAGACGGCCGTGCGTGACGCCGACTTCGTCAGCCTGCACGTGCCGAGCTCGCCCGAGACGCATCACTACATGTCGGCCGCGCGCTTTGCGGCCATGCCGCGCCACGCCTGGTTCATCAACACGGCCCGCGGCGCCGTCGTCGACGAGGCGGCGCTCTACGACGCGCTGGCCGAGGGGCGCATCGCCGGCGCGGCGCTCGACGTGTTCGACCGCGAGCCGTACGTTCCCGTCGACCCTGAGCGCGACTTGAGGAAGCTGCCGAACGTCCTGCTCACGCCGCACGTCGGCAGCGCGACACCACAGGCGAATCGCGCGATGGGATCGCGCGCGCTCCAGAACATCCGCCTCGCCGTCGAGGGGCGTTACGCCGAGATGGACGTTCTCAATCCCGACGTGCTCGAGAGACTCGGCGTGTCGGGCCGGTGACAGGCGGCGCCTAACGCGCGGCTCGTGCGCGGCTGGCGTCCGATGCGTGCAGGGCGGCGCGCAGTACGCCCAGATACTCGGCCGCCTGTGCCGGCCGATCGTACTGGACGACGGCCCGTCGGGCGTTCTCTGACTGTCGATGGAGCCGGTCGGGATCGGCGGCGAGGCGCTTGACGGCGTCGACCAGCGCCGGGGCATCGCCCGGCGGAATCACCGTGCCGATGTCGTGGCGCCTGACGAGCGCGGCGGCTTCTCCTTCCGGGGCGGCGAGCAGGACGGGCACGCCGCAGGCCATGGCCTCGAAGATCTTCGACGGCACGACCGTCGAGAACGTGGGATGGTCCTTGAGGCTGACGAGCGCGAGATTGACCGATGCCCAGGCCTCGGTGATTCGATGCCGCGGATAGGGACCGCCGAAGTGCACGTTGGTCAGGCCCCTGTTTCGGGCCGCTGTCTCGAGGCCGGCTCTCGCGGCACCGGTTCCGACCAGGTGGAATTCGATCGTTGAATCCGACAGATGCGCGGCCGCTTCGAGCACGACGTCGAGGCCGTGCGCAAGGCCAATCGTGCCGATGTAGCCGACCACGAACCGGCCTGTCCGCCGGTGCGGGGTGTAGGCCTCGGCAACGTCGCGGAAGCGGTCGACGTCGACGCCGTTGGTGATGACGGCGACCTTCTCTTCTTCCGCCCAGCCCGCGTCGACGACGGCCTGCTTCATGCGGGAGGTCTGGACGATCACTCTGGCGGCGCGCCGGCACAGGAACGCTTCGAGCCGTTCAACGGCGCCGAGCAGGCGGCGGGCACGGACGGCTCCGACGGCGTGGATCGATGCTGAGCCGAGGTCTCCGACTTCGAGGACGAACGGGATCCTGCGCGCGAGGCCGGTCAGGCACGCGCTCGCGGCGGCGAAGAGCGTCGGAGAGGTGGCGACGACGACGTCCGGGCGGGCGAGGCGGAGGGCAGCCAGCAGGGCGCCCGGCATGAAGCTGGCCTGGTCGAGCGTGCGTCGGATCCGGCCGCGGTTGGGATGCACGAACGACTTGACGCGTACGACGTGGACGTTGTCGCGCACTTCCTCCTGGCGCCAGCGATTGCGGTAGTCCGGGTGAATCCGGCCTTCGGGGAAGTTCGGGACGGTGGTGATGACGGTGACGTCGTGACCCTGGCCGGCCCAGAGGCGGGCCCGCTCGAACACCCGCGACGCGGCGGCGTTCGTTTCCGGAGGGAAGTATTCGGTGAGGAA
>QGVF01000114.1 GCA_003242705.1 Acidobacteriota bacterium | reverse complement strand
GCTCACGCTCGTCGGCATGCGGCTGCGGCGCGTGCCGCCGTCGGTCGTCGTCAACGCGCGGATCAGCGCCGTGAAGGCGGGCCTGCCCCTGAGCATCAACGAGCTCGAAGCGCACTATCTCGCCGGCGGTAACGTCGCCCGCGTCGTCAACGCGCTGATCTCGGCCGACAAGGCCAACATCGACATGCCCTTCAAGCGAGCGGCCGCGATCGACCTGGCCGGCCGCGACGTGCTTCAGGCCGTGCAGATGTCGGTCCTGCCGAAGGTCATCGAGACGCCGCGCATCGCGGCCGTGGCCAAGGACGGCATCCAGCTGATCGCGGTTGCCCGCGTCACCGTCCGCACGAACCTCGATCGGCTCGTCGGCGGCGCCGGCGAAGAAACCGTCATCGCGCGCGTCGGCGAAGGCATGGTGAGCACGATCGGATCGGCGCAGTCGCACAAGGACGTGCTCGAGAATCCCGACCACATCTCGAAGAACATCCTTTCGCGTGGCCTCGACGCCGGAACGGCCTTCGAGATCCTCTCGATCGACATCGCCGACGTCGATGTCGGCGAGAACATCGGTGCCAAGCTCCAGATCGATCAGGCGAACGCCGACAAGCAGATCGCCCAGGCCAAGGCTGAAGAGCGCCGCGCGATGGCCGTGGCGGCCGAGCAGGAGATGCGCGCGCGCGTGGTCGAAGCCGAGGCCGAAATCCCGAAGGCCATGGCCGAAGCCTTCCGCAGCGGCAACCTCGGCATCATGGATTACTACCGGATGAAGAACATCCAGGCCGACTCGGCCATGCGGGAATCGATTGCCCGCGAGGACGACGACGCACCGCCGCCGCCGAAGCGCTGACGGCCCGGAGACCGCCGCATGTCCGTCGAGTCACTGATCTTTCTCGCGATCTTCGTCCTGCTGCCGCTCATCGAGCGGCTCATCGAAGCCTCGCGCCAGGGCAAGCGGCGGCCTCCCGTTCCACCGCAGCAGCCGCAGCCGCCGGCGCAGCGCGTGCCTCAGCCGCGGCCCGCTGAACGGCGCCGGGCCGAGCCGCAGCCGCCGCGACATCGGGCCGAAGGGCCCGGAACGGCGGTCCCGCCGCGACCGGTCCCCTCGCCGCAGGATCCGCTCGCCACCGGCCCCATGCCCATGCCGGAACCAGGCCGACGTCCGCTGCCGGAAGTGCCGCGGTACCAGACACCTGCGCCGATGCCGCGCGAGCGCATGCCGGCACCGGGAGAGCGCGCAGCGCAGAAGCAGCGCCAGCCGCGCCCGGCCCCCGGACGCCGTCCGGTCCCCGCGCCGCCGCCCGTCCAGACCACGCCGCTGCCGGGGCCGGCGGTCAGGAGGGCGGATCCCCGCTCGCTGGAGTCGCTCGAAGGCGATCTGGCCCGCCGCCGCGACCGCGGCCCGATCGAAGCCCCACCGCCCGTGCGCCGGACGCACCGCCCTACGGCCGCGGCGGTCCGGCGCATCGTCCGCAACCCGACGTCGCTCAGACGCGCCGTCCTGGCCGCCGCGATCATCGGTCCCTGCCGGGCACTCGACGACAACGGGCCGTCGGCGAAGCCGTCGTTCTGATTGGAAGAAAAGGCCCGCCGAGCTAGCGGGCCACGTCGTCAGTCGTCCAGCGGCCGTCGATGCGTCGGAACATCGAGCCGGTGGGATTGGGGTCCTGCAGCTCGACCGGCAGCCGGTCGTGGCGCACGTTGTCGAACGACTGCAGCATGGCGAACCGCAGCATGGCGGGCGGGATCCCGACGGCGGTGAAGCCCGGATGTCCCGTCGCCGGGTACGGTCCGCCGTGGTTCATCGCGGGCGACACCGCGACGCCGGTCGGCATCTTGTCGTTGAGCAGGCGGCCGACCTTCTGGCGCAGCACCGGCGCAATCTTCCGGTACGCCGGCTCGTCGTCGCCCGACTCGGCGCTGTAGATGCTGCCGGTCAGGTTGCCCTCGAGGCTGCGGGCAATATCGACCATCTGATCGACGTCGCGCGCCACGACGACGGTGTTGACCGTCGCGAAGGCTTCGGTCTGCAGCGCGTGCGGATTGGCGAGGAAGGCGTCGCCCGACACGCGCAGCAGCGTGTTCTGGAACGACAGGCGATCGCCCGGAATCGGTGAGCCACCCACAAGCACCTCGGCGCCGGCGCGCTTCAGTTCCGCGATGCCATCGGCCACCGACGACAGGCCGGCGCGTCCGAGCAGCGTGCCCGGTGCGCCCTGCTCGAAGTGGCGCGCGGCTTCGGCCACGAACGCTTCGCCCGCCGCGCCGGCCGGCACGATCGTCAGGCCAGGCCTGGTGCAGAACTGCCCGCTGCCGAGCGCGCACGACTCGAACAGCTCCTTCGCAATGCCGGCCCCGCGCTCGGCAAGCGCTCCCGGCAGGACAAAGAGCGGATTGACGCTCGACATCTCCAGGTAGATCGGCTTGCCGGCCTGCTCGGCCGCGGCCTTCAGCTTGAGCCCGGCCGACTTGCTGCCGGTGAATCCCGTCGCCGCCACGAGCGGATGCGAGACCAGAGCGAAGCCGACCTCGGAGGGCGTGCGGTAGATGAGCTGCACCATCGCGTCGGGCAGCCCGGCCGCGCGCACCGCCTCGAACGCGAGCTCGGCCAGCAGCCGCGTCGTTCCCGGATGGCTCGTGTTCGCCTTGCCGATGACCGGATTGCCGGCCGCAATCGCCGCGGTGAAGTCGCCGCCGGCCACCGAGTTGAACGCGAACGGGAAGTTGTTCGGTCCGAAGACCACCACCGGTCCGCCGAGCGGGGCGTAGTACGAGCGGATGTTGGCCGCCGTGTCGATCGTGGCCATCGTCCACGATCGATCGCGGACGGCGGCGGCGGCCTGGCGGAGCTGCCCGGTCGTCCGCGGCAGTTCGACCGACTTCAGCCGGGGCGTGACCGGGAGCGCCGTCTCCTCGTTCGCGATAGCGACGAGCGCGTCGGCATGCTGCTCGATCCGCGATGCGAAATCGTCGAGGAACGCGGCCACGCGATCGACCCGATCCGGCATCCCCAGCAGCGCGACGGCCGCCCCGTGACCGGCGCGCAGCGCCGCCTCGACGTCCTTCATGCCGGATACGGGATACGTTTCGTCGATCGCCTTTCCAGTCGCAGGATTGAGGGCCGAGAACGTGTCGGACGCGTCGAGCGACGGACGCCAGGCCCCGGCAATGAGCACATTCTTCACTGACACGGCAGTCACCTCACATGTCGGCAGGGAACGCGGCGACGGCAGATCACGACCGGGCCACGCCGTTCTCGAGCGTCAACTCCCCGATCGTAATCCGGACGTGGTCGCCACGCTCCAGCGAGAACTCCATCGGCGGCACGATACCGGTCCCCGTCATCAGGAATGCCCCGCCGGCGAAGCGGCACTCACGGTACAGGTAGCCGACGAGCTCGGCGAGCGGACGCTTGATCTGCGACGTACGCGTGCTGCCGGAAAACACCGGCGCACCATTGCGCGACAGCTCCAGCTCGATCGGCAGATCGGCCATCGCGTCGGCCGTCCGCAGCAGCAGTCCCGGCCCGATGGCGCATGCGCCGTCGTACACCTTCGCCTGCGGCAGGTAAAGCGGGTTCTCCCCTTCGATGTCGCGCGACGACACGTCGTCGCCCACCGTGTAGCCCGCGATCTCGCCGGCAGCGTTGACAACGAGCGTGAGCTCCGGCTCCGGCACGTTCCAGCGGCTGTCGCCGCGCACGCGGATCTCGGCACCGTGCCCGACGACGCGCGTGCCGAGAGCCTTGAAGAAGAGCTCGGGCCGCTCGGCGTCGTAGACGCGCGCGT
Organism: Acidobacteriota bacterium; assembly: GCA_003242705.1. GTDB lineage: Bacteria > Acidobacteriota > Vicinamibacteria > Vicinamibacterales > SCN-69-37 > SCN-69-37. The sequence goes on along the minus strand of QGVF01000114.1, from coordinate 7,946 downwards.
ATACGTCGCGCACGGTCGATTCGGCCTCGCGCGCCTCACGGCTGCGCAGGTACGTGACGCCACACGCCCACACTTCGTGCGAAGGCTCAATGGGCGCGAGCAGCTCGCCCTCGGCCGGCTGGTCCGACGCCAGCGCGGCAAGCGCGGCCGGCATGGCCGACACGGGCAGCTGCAGGAGCAGGTCGAGCCTGAAGGCTGGCGGAAGCCATCGCCCGTCGACCGCCCATCGCGGGCCCTCTGGTGTGCTGTGCCGGGTCAGGTAGGCGCCGTCTCTGCTGCTCATCGTCTGGATTGCTCCTCCGTGCGTGCGTGAACGTGGATCACAAAGCAGACAGCGTATACCAGCCGGACCGACGCCCCGTCAGGACCGTTTGACCGGTCGATGCGTCGGCTGCGCGGTCCACGGATCTTCCGGCCAGGGATGCCTGGGATACCGCCCGCGCAATTCCTTCCGCACCTGCTGATAGCCCGTGGTCCAGAAGCTGCGCAGATCAGAGGTCACCTGCACGGGTCGTCCGTTCGGTGCGAGCAGTTCGAAGAGCACCGGTGTGCCCTGCCGTCCGAGGCGCGGCGTCTCGGCCAGGCCGAACAGCTCCTGCAGCTTGACCGACGCCACGATCCGCCCGTCATCGCGGTAATCGAGTCGCGCGCGACGGCCGCTGGGAAGATCGAGCGACGTCGGCGCGTTCCGTTCGATCTGCTGCGCCTGCTCATACGGCACGACGCTCCGGAGATCGACGTCATCAAGCCGGGTGACGAACACCGCCGCGGCGCGGACCAGTTCCTCGAACGTGAGTTCCAGGCCCGCGACGCGCGCCCGCGCCAGCAGCTGGCGATCCTCGGGCCGCGGACCGCGTTCGAGCAGCGCGGCCTCGACGAGCGGTGCCGCTTCGGCCGGATCGATTGGCACATCGACCGTGCGCAGCGGGATCGCGTCGTAGCGTTCGACCCGCTCGGCGCGCACGACGCCCTCTCGATCGATGTGGTGCCGAACATCGATCGATGTCGTCGAAAGCCACTCGCGCTCGATGGCAGTGGCCGCGCGTATCACCGCATCAGCTCCTTCCGTCGCGCGTACATCGAGCGCAACGATGAGCTCGGCGTCGACGACACCGCTTTCGCGCGCCAGACGACCGCCGGCGCCGGTCGCGAGCAGGAAGCGATCGGAGCCGGGTGCCCGCCGGCGCGCCACGCGATCGGCGTAGCCGGTGAAGACGGCGCGCCGGAAATCGCGCTCGTTGAGCGACGCGCGCGGCGCGCGACCGGTCACGCGGCGGTAGACCGCCTGCAGCTCGCGCGCGATCGCGTCTACCGGCAGTCCCGGGCGCGCGCGAGTCCGCCCACCGCGCAGCTGCTCGACTGCCGCGAGCAGGTCGCACATCGTCGCCGCGCCCGCTGCCGGCCAGTCGACGCGCTCCGACAACAGGGCTGCGGCGCGCGCAACGTCGGCGGCCCCTTCCCCCTCGAGCAGGATTCGCGACAGCCGCGGGTGCAGCGGGAACCGGTGCATCGCGCGCCCGGGCTCAGTGAGACGTCCCGCGGCATCGACCGCGCCGAGGCGCTCGAGCAGGCGCAGGGCGGCGTCGAGCCTGTCGGGGCGCGGCGCTTCGAACCACTCGAACGTCCGAGGATCACCGCCCCAGGCCAGCACCTCGAGCACCGGCCCTGCAAGATCGACGCGGGCGATCTCGGGCTCGCGATGAGGACGCAGCCTGACGTGGCTGTCCCACAGCCGGATGGCGCGGCCGGGCGCGAGGCGCCCCGCGCGGCCGGATCGCTGATCGGCGGCATCGGCCGAGACACGCTCGAGCACGAGCGCGTCGACGCCGCGGGCCGCGTCGTGGCGCGGCATCTTCTGCCAGCCGGCGTCGATCACGAGCCGGACGTCCGGGACGGTCAGTGTCGTTTCGGCAATGTTGGTGGCAAGCACGACACGTGGACCGTCGCCGGGCACGAGGGCGGCGTCCTGAAGATCTGCATCCAGGCTGCCGTGCAGTTCGAAGACAGGCAGACCGGCAAGGCGTGACTCGACCCGCTCGCGCACTGCGCGGATCTCACGAACCCCCGGAAGAAAGACGAGCGCCGCCCCGTCGAGCCGCGGACGTTCGTCGACGAGCACGTCGACCGGATCGGCGCCCGGCCGGTACGTCACCGCAATCGGGTGGAGCCGGCCCGGCACGTCGACGACCGGGCAGTCGTCGAGGAAGGCAGCAACCGCCGCGGCGTCGATCGTGGCCGACATCACGACGATCCGCAGATCCTCGCGCGCGATCCAGGCCTGGCGCGCCAGGGCCAGGCCGAGGTCGGAGTGGATGCTCCGCTCGTGGAACTCGTCGACGATGACGGTGCGGAAGTCCGACAGGAGAGGATCGTGCTGCAGTCGCGCGGTCAGGATGCCCTCGGTAGCCACCAGCAGCCGCGTCTCGCCGGTCTCACGGCGGTCGAAGCGGACGTGCCAGCCGACCTCGCGTCCGGGCGTCCAGCCGCGCTCCGCGGCAATGCGCCGCGCGATCGCGCGCGCGGCCACGCGCCGCGGCTGCAGGAGCAGGACCCGGCCCGCGTCGATCAAGGCGGGAGGAACACGCGTCGTCTTGCCGGCGCCGGGTGCCGCGGTCACCACAACGGCACGGCGCTCGTCGAGCACGCGGCGGATTTCGGGCAGCGCCGCGTCGATCGGCAGTGCCTCAGTTGAACCAACCTGCATGCAGTTCGTATACTCCCGCAGTCCATCGCACGGCGCCGCCGCCGCTTGTTCCGGAGGAACCCATGTCCCGTCTTCTGACTTCGCTCTGCATGATGCTGCTGCTGACGGCCGCTCCGGCCCTCGCCCAGTCCCCGACATCCGAACCCGCACCTGCCACCGAAGCCGACGTCAAGGCGATTCTCGGCGACTGGACCATTACAGGTGAGAGCGGCATGGGCCCCTTCGCGGTGTGGCTGACGATGGCCGTGGAGGAAGGCAAGCCGACGGGAACGATCAGCTCCGAGATTCAGGCGCCGACCGTGATCACCGACATCACGAAACGCGGCGAGACGCTCGTGCTCGCCTACTCGTTCGATTTCGAGGGCAACGCGATCCCAGCCGTGCTGACGCTCACGCCGAACGCCGAGAAGCTCGACGCCTACTTCAGCTTCGCCGACGGGGCCTTCGAGATGGCCGGCGTGGGCGTGAAGACGCCGCCCGCCGCCCAGTAAACCCGGCGGGTCACCCCTGCGTTTCCACCATCGTCGGCTCGTCGGCCGACTGGTCTCCCTCGGGGACCGGCGGCGGCGAGTCCAGATCACCGCCGTCAAGCAGCCGGTCGGTGATGTAGTCGACGGCGGCGTCGTCCGTCCGCGTCAGCAGCGCCTCGAGCGCCGACCGCGGATGGACGATCGCTTCGCGCTGCTGCATGCCCGGCCATGAACCGTCCGGTCGGCGCGGCACGTAGCGCACCCAGAAGCCGACGTGCCAGCGCAGGAAGTCGCGGATGCGCGTCCGCGCGTGCTCGTCCAGCTCTCCGTCGGCACCTGCACCCGCCCCGTCTCCTTCCTCGCTCCCGGCGCGACGTCCCCAGTGGGCGCGCGCGAGCTCGACATAGCGCCGGTAGATGGCCAGTCGTTCCCCGGCTGTCAGGTCGAGATACCGTCCTTCGCGGACTTCCCGGAAAATCCAGGGCTTGATGAGCGCACCTCGCGCGGTCATCACCGCGGCGCATCCCGACGTGGCGAGCCGGTGTTCGACCTCGTGCGGAAACAGCAGATCGCCGTTGCCGACGACCGGAATCGGTACGGCCGCTGCCACTTCGGCAATCGCGTCCCAGTCGGCCGGCTGCCGGTAACGTGCCTGCCGCGTGCGTCCGTGCACGGTGACGGCCGATGCCCCCGCGTCGGCCACCGCCCGGGCCATCTCGAGGTAGTTCCGGTGCGAGTCGTTCCAGCCGAGACGAATCTTCACCGTGACCGGAATACTCACGGCCCTGCGCATCGCTTCGACGATGCGCGCCACGCGGGTCACCTGGCGGCCCAGCGCTGCGCCCAGCCCCATGCGGGTGAAATGGTCGATGGGGCAACCCAGGTTGAGATCGACGAAGTCGGCGCCGCGCGACTCGACGAGCGCCGCGGCCCACGCCAGCTCGTCGGGCTTGTTGCCGGCGAGCTGAACGCCGAAGCATGGCTCACTGGCCGCCCGCCGGATGAGTGCGAACTCGCTGCGGCGGCGCTGCCGGAGCCGCCGAGCCACGACCATCTCGCTCATCAGGACGGGCGCGCCGAGCTCGGCACAGAGCTGCCGGTAAGGCAGGTTCGACCCTTTCGTCATCGGGCCGAGGATCAGGGAAGCAGGCGGTGGAAACACGACGCTTCAATGGTAGCGGTCCCGAAGCGTCGCGTCCCGCTTCTTCTCCGGGGAACCGCACCCCCGTGTTCTAGAGGATCGTCTTCAGACCGCGGCCAGGCAGCTGCCGCAACGCTTCACCCGCACGGACAGTGTCGCGCCGCCGGGCGCGGTCAGTCCTGCCGGAGCGCCTCGATTGGGTCCATCCGCGCCGCGCGCAGCGCCGGGACGAATGCGCTGACGAGGCCGACGACGACGAGCACGCTGACGCAGACGGCCAGCAGCTCGATCGTGAGCGCCATGTGAATGTCGCCTGCCCCGGTGGTGTCATCCAGCAGTTCCGACAGGAACGGTCGCGGGCTCAACGCCATCACGAGAATCCACGACAGCAGGACGCCTGCGGCTCCTCCGGCAAACGTCGTCACAATGCCCTCGGCGAGGAACTGCAGCAGGATGACAGCGCGGCGGGCGCCGAGCGCCTTGCGCAGGCCGATCTCGGACGTGCGCTCGGAGACCGACACGAACATGATGTTCATGACGCCGATGCCGCCGATGGCGAGCGTCGCCACGCCGATCACACCGAGGACGCCCCTCAGTCCCATCACGATGCCCGCCGTGATCTCCATCGCCTGGGCGAACCCGAAGGTGTTGATCGCACGGTCGTCGGCCGGATCGAACCGCAGGCGCTCGGCCAGCACCCGGCGTACCTCGGTTTCGGCCCGAGGACCCAGTGTCGGATCGACCACCTGGTAGACGAGAAACGACAGGTATTCGGTGTTCCAGAGCTGACCGGCGGTCGTGTAGGGAATGAACACGCACTCGCTGTCGGGACGGTTGTAGCTCGACAGCTGAATCTTCTCCCGCTGCACGCCGATCACGGTGAACGACATGCCGAGAATGCGGACCGACTGGCCGAGCGGATCCTCCTGCTCGAACAGGCGGCGCGCCACTTCGCTGCCGAGAAAGACCACGCGGCGCTGCAGCCCGACGTCTTCATCGTCGATGAAGCGTCCCGCGGCCACCGGCTGATTCCGCATCGATGCGTAGGCCGGGGCGACGGCGCGGATACCGAAGTCCCGCTGCCGCGTGCCGCGCACGACGAGCCCGCCGCGGAAGTACTCCAGGCTCCACGCGCGCACGAGGGGCAGCGCACCCACCGCTTCGGCGTCGGCAAGTCGGAGCCGGATCGGCCGTCCCGAGCGTTCCCCTCCCGCCTGCAGGCTCGTCTGCCCGCCGTACAACAGGGTCACGCCGTGCCCGAACGCGCCTTCGAAGCCGCGCTGGAGCGCCGCCCCGAAGCCGTCGCCATAGGCCAGCAGGCCCGCCACCGCCACGATGCCCCAGGAAATGCCGAGCATCGAGAGCAGCGTGCGCGTGCGGTTGCGCAACAGACCCGTGAACGCCTCGCGGAGGATGTCGCTCACTTTTCGTACCTCAGGGCCTCGGCGGGCGGCAGGCGTGCGGCGCGGCGGGCGGGCCAGGTGGCCGTGGCTACACCGGTGAGCACCAGAGCGGCCGCGGCAATGGCCGCATCGAACCAGGTGACAATCATGCCCTCGAACCGGTTCGGCATCGGCAGCTGATTGACGGCCGCGCAAACGAGCATCGCAATCGCGAAGCCGATCGCCCCGCTCAGCGACGTGAGCAGGAAGCCCTCGAGGAAGAACTGGCGCTGAATCTGCGCCGTCGTGGCACCGAGGGCCTTCCGGACACCGATCTCGCGCGTGCGCTCCTGCACAGCCACGAACATGATGTTCATCACGCCAAGGCCGCCGAGCGCGAGCGTGACGATGCCGACCATCGAGAAGAAGTCGCGCATCGACTGAATCATGCGCGCGAACATCAGTGATGACAGTGCCGTGTCCCACACGGCAATGGCATTCCGATCATCGGGATCGAAACCGTGGCTCGGCGCGAGGACACGACGGATTTCCCGCTCGATCGGCCAGTCGACGTCCTCGGTCCGGCCGGTGCGGCCGACGAAGGCAGCCCGGGTGATCTCCAGCACCCACGGCTGCGGGACAACGACCAGCTGCGAAAGCGTGCCGGGCGGGACGCCTGTCCGCGGCACGTCGCGTGCCATCGTCCCGAAGGGTATGAAGATCTTGTCGTTGTCGGGACCGCTGTAGTTGCTGTCCTGCTCCTTGCGGAGCAGACGGCCGGCGACGAGGAACGGCAGTCCGTTCAGGTAGATGCGCTCGCCGACGGCCTCGCGTTCGCCGAACAGCTGGCGCGCCGCGTCGGCGCCAAGGATGGCCACGCGACGTCGTTCCTCGTCGTCGAGCGCATTGAAGTAGCGGCCTGCGGCGAGCTCGAGAGTGCGGATCCGCTGGTACTGCGGCTCGATCCCGTGCACCATGAGCGAGGCGGCGTTGTAGGCGCTGCGGACGGACACATCGCCACGCTGAATCTCGGCGCTCACCACCGCGATGTAGGCCGATTCCCGTTCGAGCAGCCGGGCGTCCCGGACGGTGAAGCGAATCGGCCGGCCGGCGCGCTCGCCTCCGGCCTGCATCGACGTCCGCCCGCCCCATACGATGGCGATGTCGCGCCCGAGCTGTTCGAGAACGGACTGATTGCCGCGCTGGAAGCCCTCGCCCGTCGCCGACAGCACCACCACCGTGACGACACCCCACAGGATGCCGAACATCGTCAGCAGGCTGCGGAGGCGGTTCGCGCGGAGATTGTCGACGACCTGCGCCAGAACGTCGCGCACGGCAGCCTACCTGGGAAGGACGATCCGGTCACCTTCGCTCAGGCCTTCGAGCACCTGACGTCGCGACCCGTTACCCACGCCCGTCGTGATCGGCACGCGGCGTCGGCCGTCGGGAGCTGCCGGATCGTAGACATCGACGAACGTGCGGCGTTCGGCGTCATAGACGATCGCGCTTTCGGGCACGAGCAGCGACTCGGGCAGCGTTTCCAGAATGATCTCGGCGTTGGCCGTCATGTTGGCCTTCAGCGCCTTGTCCGGATTGTCGATGGAGACCTCGACGGCGAACGTGGTGACGTTGTCGGCCTCGACGCCGATCGGTGAGATGCGCGTGACGCGGCCGTCGAACACGCGATCGGGAAAGGCCTCTGTCGTGATGCGCGTCGGCTGTCCGATCGCCACGCGGCCGATGTCCGACTCGTCGACGCGGCCCTTGACGTAGACCTGCTCGATGTCGCCGAGCGTCATGACGAGCGTGGCGTTGGCTCCCATGTTGAGGATCGACGAGACGGGACTGCCGACCTCGACGTCGCGCGTCAGGACCGTGGCGCGAATCGGCGCGCGGATCGTCGCGCTCGCCAGTTCCTCGGCCGCACGCTCGACCGCCGCGCGCGCCTGCGCCACGTTCGCCTCGGCCTCGACGACACGGGCGCGCGCGATGGCGAGCTGTCCTTCGGCGGCGCGGCGCCTCAGCTCGGCCTCTTCGAGCGCGGTGCGGGTCTCGTCGAGCGTCGACGCCGAAATCAGCCGCCGCGCGCCAAGCTGCTGAGCACGCTCGTGGTTGCGGCGGGCCAGCTCGACCCCCGGCGATTCGGCCTCGATTTCGGCCTTCGCCACCTGGGCGAGCGCCCCGTCGCGCGCCGCCTCTGCCGCCTGCAGGGCGGCTCGCGCCTCGCGCAGACGCGCCTGCAGGTTCTC
>QGVF01000113.1 GCA_003242705.1 Acidobacteriota bacterium | reverse complement strand
ACGCCACCGTCACTGTGGCAGCCGCCGCACCGGCCGCTGCGGGCGACGTGCCAAGCGACACCCTGGCGCCCATCACGGCAAGCTCGCCGGCCGCCAGCGCGGCCGTGACGGCCGCCGCCGCCACGCCACCCCAGGGCGGCAGCAGCCACAGCACCGTGAGAACGACGACCAGGAGGATGACGGCGGAAACGACGCGCATGCAGGAACGGACGAGGCCCGGGGCCGTCAGGCCTTTCCTACCCCGGCCGTCGCAGCCGTGATCGCGCCGTAGCGGCGCTCGCGCCGCTGATAGTCGACGATCGCCTCCAGCAGGTGACGGGTCCTGAAATCGGGCCAGAGCGCATCGGTCACCCAGATCTCGGCGTAGGCAATCTGCCAGAGCAGGAAGTTGCTCACACGCAGCTCGCCGCTCGTCCGGATCAGGAGATCGGGGTCGGGCTGATCCGCGGTGTACAGGCGGGCGGCGAAGGCCGATTCGTCGACGTCCTCGGCAGCGATACCTTCGCGGATGAGCTGGCGGGCCGCGTCCACGATTTCGGCCCGACCGCCATAGCTCAGGGCGATGTTGAAGAGCATGCCCGTGTTGGCGGCCGTCCGGGCCTCGGCCTCGCGCAGCTCGATGCGGATGTCCTCGCTCAGCCGCTCGAGCCGGCCGATGGCCTTGAAGCGGATGTTGTTGCGCAGCAGCGACTTGAGCTCGAGCCGCAGGTAGTGCTTGAGCAGGCCCATCAGGGCCGAGACTTCCGTGTCGGGGCGCTTCCAGTTCTCGACCGAGAACGCGTAGAGCGTCAGCACCGGGATGCCGAGGCGGGCCGAACTCTCGACGGCGCTCCGCACGGCCTCGATGCCGGCGCGGTGCCCTTCGACCCGCGGCAGGTGGCGGCTCGCCGCCCAGCGGCCGTTGCCGTCCATGATGATGGCGACGTGGCGCGGCAACCGGGCGAAGTCGATGCGCCGGAGCAGCGCTTCCTCGTCTGAGCCGGCCGGAACGACGGCGAGCATCTCGGCAAGGGCCATGGCAATCAGGGCCGATCTTAGCACCCGCCGTCAGGACGCGTCGTAATCGACACGTTCGAGGCAGAGGCCGGCCGCCGGGGCCGTCTGACCGGCCAGCCGGCGGTCGCGACCGTCGAGCGCCTCGCCGAGCCAGGCAGGCGTCCGGGTCCCCCGTCCGATGTCGACGAGCGAGCCCGCGATGATCCGGATCATGTGTCGGAGGAACCCGTCGCCTTCGACTTCGAGGTGCAGCTCGTCGCCCGTTTCCACCAGGTCGAGCCGGAAGATCGTCCGCCGCGTCGTGGCAACGGATGCGCCGCTCGCCTGGAATGCGGCAAAGTCGTGCGTGCCGACCAGTCGCGCAGCCGCCTCCCGCATCGCATCGAGGTCGAGCCGCCCCGGCACGTGCCACACGTACAGCCGCAGCATCGGGAGAAGCACGGCTGCCCGGTAGATCCGGTAGCGATAGCGCTTGCGCCGTGCGTCGCGGCGCGCGTGAAACGATGCGTGGGCGTCGGCCGCGTCGAGGATGCGGACAGCCTCGGGCAGCCGGGCGTTCAGCGCGCGCAGCACGGCGTCGGCGGGATGGCTGAACGGCACCCGCACACTCGCGACCTGGCCGATCGCATGTACTCCGGCATCGGTCCGGCTCGCCCCGGTAACGGCCGGCGGCGGCTCGCCGGGCGTGAACGAGGCGAACGCTTCTTCTATCAGTTGCTGAATCGAAACGCCGTTCGGCTGGCGCTGCCAGCCGGCGTACTCCGTGCCGTCGTAGGCAACGACGAGCTTCAGCGTGCGCACGGGCGAATTCCCGTCGGGCCCGGCGCAGCGCCGGCCCGGCGACACGTCACTTCCGCGAACCCGGCTTGACGATGGGCTCACCGGCCGCGCACAGGGGACACGCGTCGGGCTGATAACTCTCGACGACGTACTGCGCCAGGCTGTGGAACGGCACCGTCAGGCCGGCGCCATTCCCGCTGCGGTCGACGATGGCGCACGCCGCCACGACGGTCGCACCGGCTGCCGCCGCGCAGGCAATCGTCTCGCGCGTCGACAGCCCCGTCGTCACCACGTCCTCGACGACGACGACCCGATCGCCGGCCGACAGGCTGAAGCCGCGTCGAAGTGTGAGGATGCCGTCGACGCGCTCGGCGAAGATGGCGCGCACGCCCAGGGCCCGCCCGACTTCGTGTCCGATGATCAGCCCGCCGAGTGCCGGGGAGAGCACGACGGTCGGGCGCGCGTCGCGGACCAGGTCGGCAAGCGCGCGGCCGAGTCTCTCGGCATGCGCCGGGTGCTGCAGCACGAGCGCCGACTGCAGGTAGGCGCCGCTGTGCAGGCCGGACGACAGTCGGAAATGTCCCTCGTGCAGGGCGCCCGAGGAACGGAAGAGGTCGAGAACGGAGGCTGCGTCCATGTCGGGCAAGTATATGGCGGCACCCTGCCCTGCGATCGCCCGTTCCGCCCGGCCGGTCGCCCCTGTGTTCCTGCTATAGTCGCGGCCGTGGTGCCCCTGACGGTCGCGATCATCACGCGCAACGAGGCCGCGCACATCGAAGCCTGCCTCGCCTCGGTCGCCTGGGCCGACGACCGGCTCGTCGTCGACAGCGGCAGCACGGACGATACGGTGGCGCGGGCCGAACGGGCCGGGGCGCGGGTAATCGTGCGCGACTGGCCCGGCTACGCCGCGCAGAAGAACTTCGCCGCCGCCGAGGCGCGCCACGACTGGATCCTGTCGCTCGACGCCGACGAGCGCGTCACGCCCGCACTCGCGCACGAGATTCGCGACCTGTTCGACCAGCCGGTGCCCCCGCCGGCGCCCGGCTACCGTATCCCGCGCATGACCTGGCACCTCGGCCGCTGGATCCGGACAACGGACTGGTATCCCGATCCGCAGCTGCGCCTGTACGACCGGCGGCGCGGCCGCTGGGTGCCGCGGCGCGTGCACGAGTCGGTGGCCATCGACGGTGAGCCGGGACGGCTCGTCCATCACCTTGAGCATTACGCGTACCGCGATATCGCGCACCACCTCGAGACGATGAACCGGTACACCACGCTGGCGGCCGAGGACATGTTCGAGGCGGGCCGCCGCGCCTCGCCGGCCGACCTGGTGGTCCACCCGGCGGCCGCCTTCGCGCGGAACTATCTCCTCAAGCGCGGCTTCGCCGACGGCCTGCCGGGCTTCATCGTCTCAATCATGAACGCGCACTACGTGTTCCTGAAGATGGCGAAGCTCTGGGAGCTGGGACGCCGCACGACGCACGGGAGCGCGGATCCGTCCGGCTGATGCGATCGCTGCACATCGACACGGCGCGCTCCTGGCGCGGCGGACAGAATCAGGTGCTGCTGACGGTCAACGGGCTGGCCGAAGCGGGGCACGACGCGATGCTGCTCGCGCACGCCGATGGTCAGCTGAAGCGCCGGGCCGGCGAGGGCATGCGGTTTCTTGCCTTCTCGCCGCGCAGCGAGTTCGACGTCCGCGCTGCCTGGCAGCTGGCCGGCGTGCTGCGCGACCGGCGTCCCGACGTCGTCCACGCACACGATCCGATGGCCGTTTCGCTCGTGGCCATGGCGCTGCAGATGCGCGGCGACGCACCGCGGCCGCTCGTCGTCGCCGCGCGACGGGTCGACTTCCACCTGAAGCGCCACGCCTTCTCGCGCTGGAAGTACGGGCACGTCGACGTATTCATCGCGGCGTCGCGCGGCATCGCGCGCATTCTCGAGCAGGACGGCGTCGACGCGTCGCGCATCGAGGTCGTCCACGACGGCGTCGACGTCGACCGCATCGACCGTCATCCGCCGGTCGACGCGCACGCCGCTTTCTGGCTGCCGCACGGCGCGCCGCTCATCGGCAACGCCGCGGCGCTGGCCGCACACAAGGGCCAGCGCTATCTCATCGATGCGATGGCCCGCGTGGTCCGCCGCGTCCCGGACGCGCGCCTGCTGATTGTGGGCGACGGCGAGCTGCGCGAAGCCCTGCAGGATCAGGTGCACGCGCTCGGCCTCGAGCGCCACGTCACGCTCGCCGGCTTCCGCGACGACGTGCCGGGGCTCATGCGATCGTTCGACCTGTTCGTGATGAGCTCGGTCACCGAAGGGCTCGGCTCGGCCATCCTCGAGGCGATGGCCTGCGGCCTCGCCGTCGTGGCCACGCGCGCCGGCGGCATCCCGGAAGTCGTCGAGCACGAGGTGACGGGCCTGCTCGTGCCGACGCGCGATCCGGACGCGCTCGCCGACGCCATCGTCACCCTGCTCGAGGACAGCGAACGACGGGCAGCCATGGCAGCCGCCGGCCGCCGGCGCGTCGTCGCCGAGTTCAGCGTCGACGCACTGGTCAGGCGCACCCTCGACGTCTACGAGCGACGCCTCGCCGCACGCCGCCGCTGACGTGCGCGGCCGCGCGCCGCTTCGTCACCAGCCTCGCTCTTCACGGAGCCGGACAATGTGCGCCACATGGTGGCGACCGTGCCAGGCGTACAGCGCCAGGTTGCGATCGAGCGTCATCGGCCCGCGCTCCGGGTGCTGGAACGGCCGCGCCCAGGCCTCGGACGGAATCTGGCGCAGCAGACTCACCCAGCGTCCGTGCAGCGCCTCGAGGAGCAGGAGCGACATCTCGATGTCGGGCGACAGGGCGTCGGGCAGCTCGGCCCACCGGACCTCGTCGTACGGGCGAATCGTCGGATCGTCCTCGGTGAGCGCGAGCCGGAACCGGCAGTAGGCGTTCAGGTGGCTGTCGGGCAGGTGGTGCACTACCTGCGCCACCGTCCATCCGCCGTCGCGATACGGTGTCAGCAGCTGCTCGCGGCCGAGCCCGTGCACGGCTTCGCGCAGGCGCTTCGGGGCTTCCTCGATCTGCGCGATGAGCTCCGCGCGAAGCTCGGGCGTCATGGCGGTCGGCGGCCGGAACCGACCGATTGGATAACGGGGATCGCTCATGGTCGGCATTATCCTGCGGGCCGGACCGCCGCCGCGCCTACGGGAGCTCGACGACGGTCCCCTCCGCAGACGAGCGCCGGGCAGCCTCGATGATTTCGAGCGTCCGGCACGCATCCTCCGGATCGACCGGCATCGGCTCGCCGGTACGCAGCGCCCGTTCGACGGCCGCATAGAAGTGCCCGTAGTTCCCCGCCTTCGTCGGCACGCGGTGCAGATCGTCCATCGTGCCGACCTGCCCCCAGCGCTCCTCGGGATCTGCCCCCCACGACGCGTCGCCGGCCGGCCGACGTCCCGCGCGCAGCGCGTCCTCCTGCGGATCCATGCCGAACTTCACGAACGAGCCTCTGGCGCCGAGCAGGCGGAAGCGCGGCCCCAGCTGCGACGCGAGCACGCTCATCCAGAGGTGCGATCGCACGCCCGAGCGGTGCGTCAGCGCCACGAACACGTCGTCGTCGACAGCAACGTTCGGACGACGACGATCGACTTCGGCGTAGACCGACGCCACGGGACCGAACAGCTGCACGGCCTGATCGATCAGGTGGCTGCCGAGGTCCATCAGCAGACCGCCACCGTGGGCGGGATCGCCGCTTTCGCGCCAGCCCGGCTTCGGCTCGGGACGCCAGCGCTCGAAGCGCGACTCGAAGCGCACGGGTTCGCCGAGCGCGCCTTCCTCGACGAGGCTGCGCAGCGTCTGGAAGTCGCCGTCGAACCGGCGGTTCTGGTAGACCGTGAGCGGGACCTTCCGGCTGCGCGCCAGCGATGCCAGTTCACGCGCCTCTCTGGCCGTCACCGCGAGCGGCTTGTCGACCACGACAGGAATGCCGACTTCGATGGCCGCCGTCGCGAGCGGCACGTGCGCCACGTTGGGCGCCGCCACGACCACGAGGTCGGCGGCCCGCTCGCGGAACAGTGCATCGGTCGACGGATGGATGACGGCGTTCGGGTACTCGGAGCGCGCCTGGGCGGCACGCTCCGGATTACCGGTGACGATGGCCGTCAGTTCGAGACCCGGGGTGGCGGTGACGAAGGGCGCATGGAACCACGCGCCTGCCGGTCCGAAGCCGACGATGGCCACACGAATGGGAGAGGCAGAGCTCTGAGGTGACTGACTCATAGACGATTCCGTGTACGGGCCGGGCGCGTCGACGTCGACGTGGTGCGGCGGCGTCGCGGCCGGCAGACTTCACGCAGCGGACAGCGGCTGTTGCCGTGCGGAGCGGACCAGCCGCAGGCGCCCATCATGCTCAGGTGGCAGAGAGAGAAATCGTAGCGGACCGGATCGGCCGCGTCGAGGGCCCGCAGCCCCGCGGTGATCTCGGCGGCCATCGCCCAGCCGGGCGATCGGCGCCGCGTGAGCCGGAGACATTGTCCGACCCGGATGGTGTGCGTGTCGAGCGGCACGATCAGCTTCGACGCCGCGATCTTCGTCCAGCCGCCGGGATCGACCCCGTCGGTCCGGACCATCCATCGCAGGAACAGGTTCAACCGCTTGCACGCGCCGCCGCTCGATGGCCGCGCGAAGAAGTAATGGACGCCGGGCGAGGCCGGCACCGGGCGGCCGTAGACGGGCGTCAGGTCGATGGCCCGCGCCGCGGCCGCCAGCTGCTCGAGCGCCGGGCCGACGTGCGCGTCGGCATCGGTCAGTCCGCTGGCGATGGCGTTCTCGAGCGAGCCATGTTCTTCGACGAGCCGGCGCAGGATCCAGCACAAGGCGGCCAGGTCGCGGCCGCGGATCCAGCGATGGACGATGTGGTCGAAGGAACGCGCGTCGCGACCCGGGTCGAAGCTCCGGACGAACGCGGCAGGGCGATCGCCGAGCACCGCGCAGACGGCCTCGACCGACGCCATCACCGACGCCACGCGCCCGAACGCCAGGCCGGCCGCGATGAACGCGACGATTTCGCGGTCGTCGACCCTCGGATAGCGCCGGACGATCTGCACCGGGTCGAGCGCCGACTCCGGATGATCGAAGGCCGTATAAAGCCGGTCGAGGGCGTCCTTCAGCACGTCGATCCGGGACTCACGCGCCGGCCAGCGACGCGCGCCCGAGCACGTCTTCGTTCACGTACACGTCGCGGCCGCCGACGATGGTCGCCGCCACCGCTCCGCGCAGCGTCCAGCCGTCGAACGGCGTATTGCGCCCTTTCGACCGGAACGTCTCCTTGCGGATGGTGACTTCAGCATCGGGCGCGAGAATCGTGAGGTCGGCCGGGGCGCCTTCGGCAATCGTCCCGCCGGGCAGATTCAGCGCACGCGCAGGGTTCGTCGACAGGAGCTCGACGAGGCGCGTCAGCGACACGATCCCTGCGTGTACGAGTCGATCGAGGCAGAGCGGCACGGCCGTCTCGAGCCCGACGATCCCGAACGGGGCGCGATCGAACTCGAGCGCCTTTTCGTCGGCGTGGTGCGGCGCGTGATCGGTGGCAATCACGTCGATTGACCCGTCGCGCAGTCCTTCGATCATCGCGGCGCGATCGGCCTCCTCGCGGAGCGGCGGATTCATCTTGCAGTTCGTGTCGTAGCCGCCCCCGGTGGCCAGCGCCTCGTCCGTGAGCAGGAAGTGGTGCGGGCAGACCTCGGCCGTGACGGCCACGCCCCGGCTCTTGCCCTCGCGCAGCGCCCGCAGCGACTGTCGGGCGCTCATGTGCGCGACGTGCACGCGCCCGCCGGTCAGCTCGGCCACCGAGATGTCGCGCTCGACCATGATCGCCTCCGCCGCACCGGGAATGCCCTTCAGGCCGAGCATCGACGCCACCGCGCCCTCGTGAGCCACGCCGTCGCCCTTGAGCGACGGATCCTCGCAGTGGTCGATCACGGGAATGCCGAACATCGATGCATATTCGAGCGCGCGCCGCATGAGCAGCGCCGTCTGAACAGGCAGCCCGTCGTCGGTGATGGCGACACAGCCGGCCTTCACGAGGTCGCCGATCTCGGTCAGCTGCTCGCCCTTCGATCCGACCGAGACCGCGCCGATCGGGTAGACGCGGGCGAGTCCCGCGTCGGCGGCGCGCTTCAGGATGAACTCGGTGACCGACGCCGAGTCGTTGACCGGCGTGGTGTTGGGCATGCACGCCACCGCCGTGAATCCGCCGGCGACGGCCGCGGCCGTGCCGGTGGCGATCGTCTCCTTGTGCTCCTGTCCGGGCTCGCGCAGGTGCACGTGAATGTCGATCAGGCCGGGCGTCACCACGAAGCCGCGCGGCAGCTCGACGACGGTCGCGCCGTCGGCCGGCTGATTGCGATCCACGCGTACGACACGTCCGTCGGCGATCAGCACGTCGAACTCACCATTCCGCCCGGCAGCCGGATCGACGACGTGGACGGACTTCAGAAGCAGCTTCATCGGTGTTCCTTCTCCCGGGCGTTCCAGCCCCTCAGGGTCGCAGACGGGCCGGCGGCGGCGTGCCGCGTCCGGCACCCGATCTCCCGGATGGTCATCGTTCGCCGGCCTCCTCGCCGCCGGCGAGCAGATACAGAACCGCCATCCGCACGGCGACGCCGTTGGCGACCTGGTCGAGGATGACGGACCAGGGGCCGTCGGCCACCTGCGAATCGATCTCGACGCCCCGGTTCATCGGTCCGGGGTGCATCACGATGACGTCGGGCGCGGCGTGCTCGAGGACCGCCGGCGTCAGGCCGAACAGCGCGAAGTACTCGCGCATCGACGGCAGGAACAGTCCCCGCATGCGCTCGAGCTGCAACCGCAGCATCATGACGACATCTGCGCCGGTCACCGCCTCGCGCAGCGACCGGGTCACGTGTACGCCGAGCGCCTCCATGCCAAGCGGCACCAGCGTACCGGGCGCACAGGCGCGGACCTCTGCCCCCATCCGCGTGAGCAGCAGCACGTTCGACCTGAAGACCCGACTGTGCAGCAGGTCGCCGACGATGGTGACCTTCAGCCCGTCGAGCCGTCCCTTCCGCTCGAGAATCGTGAACGCGTCGAGCAGCGCCTGCGTGGGATGCTCGTGCATCCCGTCGCCGGCGTTGATGATGCTCGACCGGCAGATGCGCGCGAGCTGATGCGGCGCGCCCGACGATCCGTGGCGGATGACGATCATGTCGGGCGCCATCGCCTCGAGCGTCCGGGCCGTGTCGAGCAGCGTCTCGCCCTTCGACACGCTCGATCCCGACGTGGTCATGCCGAGCGTGTCGGCGCTGAGACGCTTCTCGGCGAGCTCGAACGACATGCGCGTGCGCGTGCTCGCCTCGAAGAAGAGGTTGACGATCGTCCGCCCGCGGAGCGTCGGCACCTTCTTGATGGGCCGGGTGCCGATCTCCTTCATCGCGAGCGCCGTCTGCAGAATCAGCTGGATCTCGGGCGCCGAGAGATCCTGAATGCCGAGCAGGTGGCGGGTACGGAGCGCCGTGGCCGGGGCAATCATCCTTCCACCTCCACCTCGTCGCGGCCGTCGATTTCGCGCAGCCGCACCTGCACGCTCTGCTGCCGCGAGGTCGGAATGTTCCGGCCGACGTAGTCAGCGCGAATCGGGAGCTCGCGGTGGCCGCGGTCGATCAGCGCCACGAGCTGGATGGCCCGCGGCCGGCCGAAGTCGATAAGCGCGTCGAAGGCCGCGCGGATCGTCCGGCCGGTGTACAGCACGTCGTCGACGAGCAGGATGAGCCTGTCGTCGATCGAGAACGGCACGTCGGTGCTGCGGATGACTGGCTGCGGCCCATCGGGCCGCCCGAGGTCGTCGCGGTAGAGCGTGATGTCGAGCGCGCCGGTCGGCACCCGCACGCCCGTGATCTTCTCGAGCTCGGTGGCCAGCCGCTCGGCGAGCGGCACGCCCCGGGCCCGGATGCCGATGAGCGCCACGTCCTCGAGGCTCCGGTTGCGTTCGACGATTTCGTGGGCAATGCGCGCAAGACTGCGCGCCATCCGGTCGGCGTCCATCACGATCGGCATGACGGCCTCCAGCGGGAAACGAAGCGCGAATCAGAGCCGGAGCCGGCCGGAACGTCCGGGTGGCGACGACCAGCGAAGCGCGTGGGAATACCGGCCGGGTGCGGGACGCACCGGCCTGATCGGGGGGACGGATGGGGCATGTGGCACCTCTTTGCGGCCTCTCGGTGCCGCGTTAAAGAGCGCCGCTATGGTGACACGAGCGGAGGGCGCCTGCAAGGACGCCGGAACAGAGGCAGGCCCGACCGGCGGAGTGGCGTCCGTTTGCATATACTGGCGGGTCGATGCTCGTGGATCTCTCCGCCGAGGTGCTCTCCAACACGCGCCTCGCCCCCGACTACAACGTGGTGGCGTTCGCCGCGCCTTCCATCGCGCAGGCCGCCCGCCCGGGCCAGTTCGTCATGATCCGGACGTCGCCCGGGCTCGATCCGCTCCTGCGCCGGCCATTCTCGATCTTCGAGCATCTGCGCGATGCCGACGGTCGACTCGTCGGCTTCAGCATCCTGAACAAGCGGGTCGGCGCGGGCACATCGAAGCTCTACGACGTCCGGCCCGGCGATCGCCTCAGCGTCCTCGGTCCGCTGGGCCGGGCGTTCGAACCGGTGCACCCGCCGCACGAGGCCTGGATGGTCGCCGGCGGCGTCGGCCTCGCGCCGTTCGCCAGCCTGGCCGAAGCGCTCGCCCAGCGCGGCACGACGATGACGCTCTTCTACGGCGGCCGCCGCGCGGCGGACATCTACTGTGAAGATCTGTTCGAGCGGCTCGGCGTCAGGCTCGTGGTGACCACCGAAGACGGCAGCCGCGGCGAGCCGGGTCGGGTCACCGGGCCGCTGAAGCGCGCGCTGGCCGACCGGCAGCGCCCGACAACGATCTACGCGTGCGGCCCGACGCCGATGATGCGCGCCGTCGCCGATCTGGGCGCCGAGGCCGGTGTGCCCGTGTTCGTCTCGCTCGAACCGGTGATGGGCTGCGGCATGGGCGGCTGTTACAGCTGCGTCGTGCCGGTGCGGCAGGACGGCGGCCCGAGCCATCTCGTGCGCGGCTGCCTCGACGGCCCGGTCTTCGATGCGTCTGCGCTCGACTGGGCGCGCCTGGAAGGGGTGGGGCACTGATGGCCGACCTGTCCGTCCGCATCGGGTCGCTCGAGCTGCGCAACCCGTTCCTGGCCGCGTCCGGCTGTTTCGGCTACGGCGTCGAGTACGCGCGGGCCTTCGACCTGACGACGCTCGGCGCGGTGGTGACGAAGGGGCTGTTCCTCAACGAGCGAGAGGGACACCCGCCGCCACGCATCGTGGAGACGCCGGCCGGCATGCTGAACGCGATCGGCCTGCAGGGCATCGGCGTCCACCGCTTCGTGGCCGAGAAGATGCCCGAACTGCGCCGCCTCGGCGCGACGGTGATCGTCAACGTCTGCGGGACGACCATCGAGGAGTACTGCGAAGTCTCGCGCATCCTCTCCGACACCGAGGGCGTCGCGGCACTCGAGCTCAACATCTCGTGCCCGAACATCAAGGAGGGCGGCATCCAGTTCGGGTGCAGCCTGACGGGCACCTACGACGTCGTCAGCGCCGTGCGCAGGGTCACGCCGCTGCCGATCATCCCGAAGCTGACACCGAACGTCACCGACGTCGCCTCGTTCGCACGCGCCGCCGAGGAAGGCGGCGCCGATGCCGTCTCGCTGGTCAACACGTTCCTCGCGATGGCGATCGACGTCGAGACGCGCAGGCCGAAACTGTCGAACGTGCTCGGCGGCCTGAGCGGGCCGGCCATCCGGCCGATTGCGGTGCGCATGGTGTGGGAGTGCCACCAGGCCGTGAAGCTGCCAATCATCGGCATGGGCGGCATCACCACGGCGCGCAACCCGCTCGGGTCATCAATCCCGGGCGCCACGCCCTCCAAGTG
>QGVF01000112.1 GCA_003242705.1 Acidobacteriota bacterium | reverse complement strand
GCTCTTCCTTGACGTCGGTGTTTGCCCCGGGGCGCGTGGGTGACCCGCCGGCGATCGATTCGTTGACGTCGAGCCGGTAGCGGCGGCTGTAGCCCGATTCGCCGTCCTCAATCTCGATCGCGAACGCCTCGTGCTCGACGTCGTCGACCACTTCGGCCTTGACGGCCGGCGAGCGCAGCTCGGCCGCCAGCTCCTCGACGGCCTCGCGGCTGCGCCAGAACGAGAGGTCGCGCGCGTCGCGGCGCAGCAGCGAGCGCACGATCCGGCGCAGCGGCACGCGACGCTCGACCACCTGGAGCAGCTTGCGGAACGCCATCAGCTGCTCGAGCCTGCGCTCGAGCGCCTCGCCGCTGATCGTGCGGCCGTCGGCCAGCTCGACCGTGCGCGACTCGCACGCGCGTCGAATCAGGAACGCTTCGAGCTCGCGCTCGTCCTTGATGAACGTTTCCTGGCGGCCGCGCTTGGCGCGGAACAGCGGCGGCTGCGCGATGAAGATGTGGCCGCGATCGACCAGCTCGCGCATCTGCCGGTAGAAGAACGTCAGCAGCAGCGTCCGGATGTGCGAACCGTCGACGTCGGCGTCCGTCATGATGATGATGCGGTGGTACCGCAGCTTCTCAGGATCGAACTCGTCGGTACCGATGCCGCAGCCGAGCGCCGCGATGAGCGTCCGGATCTCCTCGCTGCCGAGCATCTTGTCGAAGCGCGCCTTCTCGACGTTGAGGATCTTGCCCTTGATCGGCAGCACCGCCTGGAAGCGCCGGTCGCGTGCCTGTTTGGCCGATCCACCGGCCGACTCACCCTCGACGATGTAGATCTCGCTCAGTGCGGGGTCGCGCTCCTGGCAGTCGGCGAGCTTGCCGGGCAGCGCCATGTTGTCGAGCGCACCCTTGCGGCGGACGAGCTCGCGCGCCTTGCGCGCCGCTTCGCGCGCGGTGGCGGCCTCGACCGCCTTCGCCACGATGCGCCGGGCAAGCGTCGGGTTCTCTTCGAGGAACGCGCCGAGCCGATCGTTGACGATCGCCTCGACAATGCCCTTCACCTCGGTGTTGCCCAGCTTGGTCTTCGTCTGCCCTTCGAACTGCGGCTGCGGGATCTTGACCGAGATGACCGCCGCCATCCCTTCGCGGATATCCTCGCCCGAGATGCTGTCGCTGAGCTTGTCGGCAAGGTTGTTGCGCTGCGCGTAGGCGTTGATCGTGCGCGTGAGCGCCGCGCGCAGCCCCGACAGGTGCGTGCCGCCTTCGGTCGTGTTGATGTTGTTGGCGAACGAGTACGTCGTCTCGGCGTACGAGTCGTTCCACTGCAGGGCAATCTCGACCTGGATGCGGTCGCGCTCGCCCGACATGTAGATCGGCGTTTCGCTCAGGACCGTCTTGTTCTTGTTCAGGAACTCGACGAACTCACGGATGCCGCCCTCGTACAGGAAGTGGTTCGACCGGCCGTCGCGCTCGTCGGTAATCGTGATCGAGACGCCGGCATTGAGGAACGCGAGCTCGCGGAGCCGCTGCGTCAGCGTCTCGAACGAGAAGTCGGTCGTTTCGAAGACCGTCGGATCCGGCTTGAAGGTAATCTTCGTGCCGCGCCGCTCCGTCCGTCCCTTCACCTCGAGCGTGGTCTGCGGCACGCCTCGTTCGAAGCGCTGCTGATGCAGCAGGCCGTTCCGGCAGATCTCGACCTCGAGCCACTCCGACAGGGCATTGACGACCGACACGCCCACACCGTGCAGACCGCCCGACACCTTGTACGCGGCGTTTTCGAACTTCCCGCCGGCGTGCAGCACCGTCAGCACGACCTCGGCCGCCGGCCGGCCGCTCTCGTGCATGTCGACCGGAATGCCGCGGCCGTCGTCGACGACGGTCACCGAGCCGTCGATGTGGATGGTGACTTCAATGTTGCGGCAGTGGCCGGCGAGCGCCTCGTCGATTGAGTTGTCGACGACCTCGTAGACCAGGTGATGCAGCCCCTGCGGCCCGGTCGAGCCGATGTACATCGCCGGGCGCTTGCGCACGGCCTCGAGCCCTTCGAGGACCTTGATCTTGTCGGCGCCGTAGTCGTCGGACGCACCCTGCACGGGACCGGCCTCGAGCCGGTCAGTCTTGAGCGGTTCAGTATTCGCCATGTGTCGTCGTTGCGCCGCGCCTTTCCGTCCGACGGAGGGATGGCCGCCGCGTCACACCCGCATGGGCATGATTACGTAGGTGTATTCGTAGCCCTCCGCACCAATCGGCCTCATCACCGCCTGGCTCACCTCGTCCTTGAACTCGAGCTGCACCTGGTCGGTGTCCACGACGCCGAGGAAGTTGTCGACGTAGTCGGCGTTGAAGCAGATCTGCATCGCCGCCGCGTCGTAATCGACCGGGATCACCTCGTGGGCCTCGCCAAGTTCAGGGCTGCTCGACGTGATCTCGACCTGATCGGTTCCCATCACGAACTTCACCGCCTTCGAGCGCTCGTTCGACAGCAGCCGGACACGGCGGACGGCCGCCGCGAGACGCGTGCGGTCGAAGTCGATCCGCTTGTCGTTCGCCTTCGGGATCACCCGTTCATAGGCCGGGAAATTCGCGTCGATCTTCCGCGAAATCAGCAGTCGATCGCCCGAGCGGAAGAACAGGTGGTTCTCGCCCTGGGCGAACTCGATCGGGCTGCCGTCCTCGATGAGCCGCGCCACCTCGTTGAGCGTCTTGCGCGGCAGCAGCACGTCGGTCCGCTCGGCGCCGAGCTCGGCCGGCACCCGGACGAGCGCGAGCCGGTGGCCGTCGGTCGCCACCATGCTCATCGCGTCGGGCTGCAGCACCAGCTGTGCGCCGTTGAGGAAGTACCGCGTGTCTTCGCTCGTGATCGCGAAGCGGGTGTGCGTAATCATCCGCTTCAGCTCGCTGCCCGGCAGCGACGTGAAGGCAAGGCCGTCGGCCTCGGGAGGCGTCGGAAACTCGCCGGCCGGCAGCGTCTGCATCCGCGACTCGAACCGATCGGCGGCGACGGTGACGGCCTTGCCGCCCTTGTCTTCCGTGATCCGGATCTCGGTATCGGGCAGCGCATTCACGATCTCGAACAGCTTCTTCGCCGGCAGCGTCAGCGTTCCGGACCTGACCACGGTCGCGGCGCACCGGCTGCGCAGTCCGACGTCGAGATCGGTGGCCAGCAGCGATACCGCATCGCCGTCCGCTTCGAGCAGCACGTTGGCGAGAATCGGAATGGTGGTCTTCCGTTCCACGATGCCCTGCAGCAGGGCCAGTTCTTTCAACAGATCGCTCTTGCGGACAACGAGCTCCATAGGCAGGAGGACCCTCGTATGGCCCCCTTACAGGCGGGCCTGATCGGTGTTGCCGGCCGGGTTTCTGACCTGACAACGGTTTCAAAGCAAGACAAAGAATTATAGCAGGAAGAAGGGCCGCCCGGCACCTGTGTTCTTCTGCCTAACTACCGGAAAATCAGCGGTTTAGGTTGTGGACGGATCTGCGGAACCCCCGTGCGCCGCCCGACCGTCCGCTTGTGGACAACCGGGCCCCGCCGTCGCGTCCACAGCCGTCCACAGCGACGAGCTGTGGAAAACCTGCGGACGGCGGAGCGGAGCGGGCGCGATCGCCGGCGGAATCCTCAGCGGAACGACTCGACGAGGGTGTTGATGAGGCTGTTGAAAGCCGCGTCCTTCTTCCGCATGTCCTCGATCTTGCGGATCGAGTGCAGGACCGTCGAATGGTGCTTGCCGCCGAAGCTGCGCCCGATCTCGGGCAGCGACGCCGAAGTGAGCGTCTTGCACAGGTACATGGCAATCTGCCTCGGCAGCGCGATCGACTTCGCGTTGTTCTTCGATTTCAGCTCCGTCAGGCGCAGCCGGTAGTACTCGCAGACGAACTTCTGCACGGCTTCGATCGTCACTGCCCGCTCTTCGCGCTGCAGGACGTCGCGCAGCACCTCCTGGGCGAGCGCCATCGAGACTTCCTGTCCCGTGAGTGACGCGAAGGCGAGCAGCCGGATCAGTGAGCCTTCCAGCTCGCGTACGTTCGACTTGCTCCGGCTCGCGATGTACAGCGCGACGTCATCGGGCAGGGCGACACCCTCGGCTTCGGCTTTCCGCTTGAGGATGGCGATCTTCGTTTCGAGATCCGGCGGCTGGATGTCGGCAATCAGCCCCCACTCGAAGCGGCTGCGGAGCCGCTCTTCGAGCTCGCGAATCTGGTGCGGCGGACAGTCGCTGCTGAGGACGATCTGCTTCTGCGCGTCGTGCAGCGCGTTGAACGTGTGGAAGAACTCGGTCTGCGTCCGCTCCTTGCCGACGATGAACTGGATGTCGTCGACGAGGAGGATGTCGACGCTCCTGTAGCGCTCGCGGAACTCCATGATGCGGTCGTACCGGATCGCGTTGACGACCTCGTTCATGAAGCGTTCCGCCGAGATATACGTGAGCGACAGCCCCGGGCTCTGCGTGAGCACGTAGTGGCCGATCGCGTGCATCAGGTGTGTCTTGCCCAGGCCGACGCCACCGTAGAGGAACAGCGGGTTGTACGAGCGCGACGGCGCTTCGGCCACCGCGCGGCAGGCTGCATGGGCGAACTGGTTCGAGGCGCCGACGACGAACGTGTCGAAGGAGTAGCGGGGGCTCAGGCCGGCCAGGCCGCCCGACGCGCCGCCGTCGAGCTCGTCGTCGCCGGTCTCGGGCCCCGGCTCCGGGGCGCCGCTGCCGACGGCTTCGGCCTGGGCGCCGTCGGGCTGGAAGCGCAGCCGGACCCCGGGCCGGCCGACCTCACCGAGGGCCTCCTCGATGATGACGGCGTAGTGCTTCGTGAGCCAGTCCACCACCATGGGATCGGCGACCCGGATGACCAGCGTGTGGCCGAGGTCGTCGACCAGGGCGGTGTGCTGGAACCACTGGTAGTAGCTGTATCGGTTGACCTTGGTCTCGACGCGCGCGAGAACGTCGTCCCAGACCGTCCCGGCCATAGCAAAAATCCTGCGTCCTGAAGGTGAAGGGAGGCGTGCGGCCGCGGCCGCCACCGCCCCCGGGGCTTTCCCGAACGGGGCCGAAACCGGCCGATCGGGGATGTTATCCGGGGCCGGCCCCGATCGACAAGTGCTTAATAATCAGATACTTGCGGGAAATACACGAGTGGCGTGCGGATTTCCACAGATTCTTCCACAGTTGTGGAAAACTCAACTGGCGGCAGGCTGCCACCGGGGGAAGGCTGGCGAATCTACCACACCCCACGCGCGGTGACAAACCCACCCGGAAACCCGCGGGAAACAGGGACGGAGTGCCGGGCCGGATCGCTCAGGTCCGAGGGGGCCCCGGGTGACGTTGACAGCAGGGCGGGCGGGCCGCTACGATCCGGGTTTCTCCAGAGGCCTGCCAGGTCCGTCTGGACAGGAGTCCCATGAAGCGCACGTATCAGCCCAATCGCCGCCGTCGCCGGCGGACCCACGGTTTCCTCGTCCGCATGCGGACGAAGAACGGTCGCCTGGTTCTCAAGCGCCGTCGCGCCAAGGGCCGGAAGCGGCTGACGGTCTCCTCGCCCGCCTGACGAGGCGGCACACCGCCCGCGCCGGGCGGTCGTCCGTAATGTCCCTGCGGCTCGGTCCCGAGGTTCGCCTCCGCAGCCGGGAGGAGTTCAAGCTGGTCCAGCAGCAGGGCCGGCGCGTCGCGGCGAAATACATGACCGTTCTCGCCCTTCCGAACGCACTCGACCGCGACCGGCTCGGTATCATCGCGTCGCGCCGCCTGGGCGGTGCAGTCGTGCGGAACCGGGCCAAGCGGCGCGTACGCGAAGTTTTCCGACACCAGCAGCCGGACGAATCAGCCCGCCGCGGATTCCAGCCGCTCGACATCGTAGTCATTCCGCGGCGCGAGCTCGTGACGGCTCCCTTCGAAGCGGTGACCGCCGACTTCGTCGGCGCTCTCGGGCGGCTCGACCGTGCGAGGCGCCGATGAGTCCGGCCAGTCGTCTCGCGCTCGCGTTCATTCACGCCTACCAGCTTCTGCTCGGTCCGTTCATCGGCGGTGCGTGCCGCTTCGAGCCGTCGTGCTCGCGGTATGCGGCCGAGGCGATTGCGACGCACGGCGTCGGCCGCGGTGCACTGCTGACGCTGCGGCGGCTCCTGCGGTGCCACCCCTTCGCGGCGCCGGGCTGGGATCCGGTGCCGCCGGCCCGCCCGCAGCCGCGCCCATAATCGACATCTCAAATGGAAAAGCGCGTTTTTCTCGCCATTCTCCTGTCGTTCGTCGTGCTGGCGATCTATCAGGCGATGTTCCCGCCGGTGCGGCCGGTGCCCGAGCAGGTGGCGCCGGAAGCGGCGGCCGCGCAGCCGGTCGAGACCGTCCCGGCCCCGGAGCCCGCGGCGCCCGACGTCGCGCCGCTCGTTGCCGACGAGCGCGCGCGCGAGATCGTGGTGGAGACCGATGCGGTGCGCGCCGTCTTCAGCACGGCCGGCGCGACGCTGCGCAGCTGGCAGCTGAAGCACTATCAGGAAGACGGACAGCCGCTCGATCTGATTCCGTCGGACGTCCCGGGCAACGTCCCGGCAGCCTTCACCATCGCGACCGATGATCCGGCGCTGTCGTCGCGGCTCGCGACGGCGCTGTTCCGGCCGAGCGCCGAGCGGCTGGAGCTGGGGGGTGAACCGGGACAGCTGACCTTCGAGTACCGTGACGCCTCGGGGCTCAACGCGCGGAAGACGTTCTACTTCCAGCCGGAAGGTCGTTCGTACGTGCTGAAGGTCGAGGCGGCCGTCGATCAGGGCGGCGCGTCGCGGCCTGTCACCGTCTTTTCGGGGCCGGGCATCGGGACGGGCCTGGCCGACGCCGGTTTCTACCGCGTTCCTGTGCGCGCCGTGCAGCACTACTCGGGCGACGTCGATCACCTGTCGGCCAGCGATCTGCGGGATCAGTCGCGCTTCGAGGGCGATATTCCCTTCGCGGGGATCGACGACCAGTACTTCCTCTTCGCGGTGCTGCCGGGCAGCCAGCGCGTGGCCATCGAGTACCAGCCGATTGCCGTACCGGCCGCAGGCGATCGACCGGAGCGCGCACTGATGGCGTTCCGCGTGTCGGTGCCGGGATCGTTCGCGCTCCCCTTCTACCTGGGGCCGAAGGAGTTCGACACGCTTCGCGCGGTCGACGAGCGCCTGCAGCTCGTCCGTGCCATCGACTTCGGCTTCTTCGCGCCGATCGTCGTCCCGCTGCTGATCGCGCTCAAGTGGGTGCACGGCTTCGTCGGCAACTGGGGCTGGTCGATCGTCGTGCTCACGATCCTGATCAACCTGCTGCTGTTCCCGCTGCGGCACCGGAGCATGGTGTCGATGCGGAAGATGCAGGCGCTGCAGCCGCAGATCAAGGCCATCCAGGATCGCTACGCGAAGTACAAGCTCACCGATCCCGAGCGGCAGAAGATGAACCAGGAGATGATGGCGCTCTATCGTGAGAAGGGCGTCAATCCGGTCGCCGGGTGCGTGCCGATGCTGCTGACGCTGCCGATCCTGATCGCCTTCTACTCGATGCTCTCGGCGGCCATCGAGCTGCGCGACGCGCCGTTCATCGGCTGGATCACCGACCTGTCGCGCCACGATCCGTGGTACGTCACGCCGGTGCTGATGGGGCTCTCGATGTTCTGGCAGCAGCGGATGATGCCGACGACGGCGGATCCGATTCAGCAGCGGGTGTTCCTGCTGATGCCGGTGATCCTGACCGTGTCGTTCCTGTGGGCGCCGGCCGGGCTGGTGCTCTACTGGTTCGTCAGCAACCTGCTCGCGATCGGCCAGCAGTACGTCACCAACCGGCTGATCGGCGCGCCGAGTCCCGCCGGACGCGGTTCGGCCGCTGCGCGGCGCACACGGGCCCGGTCGGGCGGAGCCGGAGGATAGAGAACCATGAGCACGGATCTCGATACGCAGGTCATCGCGTTCGTCCGCAACGTGGTTGCTGCGATGGGCCTCGATCTCGAGGCGACGCTCGAGGAGCGGCCCGACAACGTCCGCGTGAATCTCAGCGGTGAAGGGGCCGACGTCCTGCTGCGGCGGAAGGGCGAGGCGCTCGACGCACTGCAGGTGATCGTCAACACGGCGTTCCGGCGCGATGCGCGCGGCGAGCGGCACTACGTGATCGATGCCCTCGACTACCGGCTCGGCAAGGAAGCCGAGCTGCGCCAGATGGCGAAGTTCCTCATCGACAAGGTCAAGCTCACCGGCCGGCCCCAGGAGATCGGTCCGCTCAATCCCTACGCCCGTCGCATCGTCCACCTCGTCGTCGCGGAAGACGACGCGGTGACGTCCGAGAGCGTGGGTGACGCCTTCCTGAAGACCGTCGTGATCGCGCCGAAGTAGGCGCGCCGGCGCGGGTCCCGGTGTTCAGCACGAGCGATACGATTGTCGCCATCGCAACGCCGCACGGCCGGGGCGGCATCGGCGTCGTGCGGCTGTCGGGTCGGGACGCGAATCGCATCGCGGGTCTGCTGCTGCGTCGGCGGACTCCCCTGCCGCCCCGCCGCGCGACGTTCGGCGTAATCAGGAGTGCAGCCGGCGGGAACGGGCGGATCCTCGACGAAGTGGTGGCGACCTACTTCCAGGCTCCGCGTTCCTATACCGGCGAGGACGTCATCGAAATTGCGGCGCACGGGAGCCCTCCGGTGCTGCAGGAAATTGTCGAGGCCGCCATGCGCCACGGCGCGCGGCTGGCCGAGCCGGGCGAGTTCACGCTGCGGGCCTATCTGAACGGCCGCATCGATCTGGTCCAGGCGGAAGCCGTTGCGGACCTGATCGAAGCCGTGACGCCGCTGCAGGCGCGCGCGGCGGTCGACCAGCTGCAGGGCACGCTCACGTCGACGATCGGTGGGATCGATGGGCAACTGTTCGATCTGATGGCGCGGCTCGAGGCGTCGCTCGACTTTCCGGAGGAAGGTTTCCACTTTGTGACGCCCGAGGAAGCGCGGGGCGAGCTCGAGGCGGTTGTCGGGCAGCTCGATCGGCTCGTCGGCGAGGGACGACGGGGGCGGATGATTCGCGAGGGCGCGACGATCGCGATTGCCGGCCGACCGAACGTCGGGAAGTCGAGCCTGTTCAATGCGCTCGTCGGCGCTGAGCGCGCGATCGTGACGAGCCAGCCCGGCACGACGCGCGATGCGTTGACGGAACGGATCGATCTCGACGGTGTGGCGGCGACCGTTGTCGACACGGCCGGGCTGCGCGAGACCGGTGACGTCGTCGAGCGTGAGGGCGTGCGGCGGGCGCGCGAAGCGCAGGGCGCCGCGTCGCTCGTGCTGCTGGTGCTCGACGGGTCGAGGCCGTTGACGGCCGACGATCGCGTGCTGCTGGCGGATGCCGGCAGCACGGCGCGACTGGTCGTGATCAACAAGAGCGACCTGCCGGCAGCCTGGTCCGAAGAGACGCTGGCCGCAGACGGCGTCAGAGTATCGGCGCGGACGGGCGAGGGGATCGCGACGCTGCGGCGGCGTATGGTGGAGCGACTCACCGGTGCCGACGGGTGGGAGGATCCGCCGGCGATCACGAACATCCGGCACCTGGCGCTTGCGGAAGAGGCGGGCGCGGCCGTGCGTCGGGCGCTCGACGCCGTCGATGCGGGGGCGACGGAAGAGGTCGTGCTGGCCGAGCTCGGCGCGGCGCGCGAGGCGCTGGAAGCGATAACCGGCCGGCGCGCGCCGGACGAGCTGCTGCATCACATCTTCGCGCGGTTCTGTATCGGCAAGTAGGAAGCGGGCGGTCGACGCAGCGTATGGAACAGTTCGACGTGATCGTCGTCGGTGCGGGGCATGCCGGCTGCGAGGCGGCATGGGCGGCCGGGCAGCTCGGGTGTCGCGTCGGCATCTGCACGCTTGGGCTCGATACGGTCGCGCTGATGCCGTGCAACCCGGCCATTGGCGGCACGGCGAAGGGACACCTGGTTCGCGAGATCGACGCCATGGGCGGGCTGATGGGCCGCGCGATCGACGCGACGGGCATTCAGTTCCGACTGCTCAATCGCAGCCGCGGACCGGCGGTCTGGTCGCCGCGTGCGCAGGCGGACAAGCGGGCGTACGGGCGCTGGATGCGTGAGGTCCTCTCGGCGCATCCGAATATCGAGTGGGTGATCGGCCGTGCCGGCGCGGTCGTGATCCAGGGCGGTCGCGTCACGGGCCTGGAGCTCGAAGACGGTCCGCGCGTGGCGTGCGGCGCGCTCGTGATCACGACGGGCACCTTCCTGAACGGACTGATTCACGTCGGCGATGAGCGCTTCCCTGCCGGGCGCGCCGGCGAGCCGCCGACGCGCCGGCTGGCGGAATCGATCCGTTCGCTCGGGCTCACGATTGGACGGCTGAAGACCGGAACGCCGCCGCGGCTCGATCGGCGATCAATCGACTTCTCGCAGTTCGAAGAACAGCCGGGCGACGATCCCATCGTTCCCTTCTCGTTCGAGACGAGGACGCTGCGACGGGTACAGGTGCCGTGCCACCTGCTCTACTCGACGCCGCACGTGCACGACATAGTCAGGAAGAACATAGGTAGCTCACCCCTCTATAACGGCCGTATTACCGGTGTCGGTCCGCGTTACTGTCCGTCGTTCGAGGACAAGGTCATGCGGTTTTCGGAGCGCGAGCGGCACCAGATCTTCCTCGAGCCGGAAGGGATCGACGTCGACGAGATCTATGTGAACGGGCTGTCGATGAGCCTGCCGGCACGCGTGCAGGAGGACGTGGTGGCCTCGCTGCCGGGCCTGGCATCGGCGCGCATGCTCAGGCCGGGCTATGCCGTCGAGTACGACTTCGTGCAGCCGACCGAACTCGATCGGAGCCTCGAGGTGAAACGCGTGCGGGGGCTGTTCCTTGCCGGGCAGATCAACGGGACGTCCGGTTACGAAGAGGCAGGCGCACAGGGACTCATGGCGGGGCTGAACGCCGCGCGCCAGGTGCGGGGAGAGGCGCCGGTCGTGCTCGGGCGCGACGAGGCGTACATCGGCATTCTCGTCGACGACCTGGTAACGCGCGGGTGCCTGGAGCCGTACCGCATGTTCACGTCGCGCGCTGAGCACCGGTTAAGGCTGCGGATCGACAACGCCGACCTGCGGCTGACTCCGATCGGACGTGCCGTCGGGCTGATTGACGACGAGCGGTGGGCAAGGTTCGAGGCGCGGTGTGGTCGTTTGCAGCGGAATCGTGACCTGGCGGCGACGGCACGCGTGCGGCTCGCCGGCCGGGCGTTGAGTGCGGCGGAGGCAATCGCGCGGCCCGCGGTGACGCTCGATGAGGTCGAGGCGCAGGGTGTGCGCTTCGAAGTCGACGAGGAACGGCCGGATCTCGATCGGGCGGCCCTCGTCGCAGAGTTGAAGTACGGCGGCTACCTGAGGCGCCACGAGGCGGCGATTGCGCGCGTGCGCGGCGACGAAGCGAAGGCGATTCCGTCGGATTTCGTCTACGAAGGTATTCCGGGGCTGTCGCGGGAGATCGTCGAGCGGTTGACGGCAATTCGGCCGGCGTCGATTGGCCAGGCGGCTCGTATTCCGGGCGTCACGCCGGCGGCGGTGGCGATTCTCGCGGCGCGGCTGGCGGGGCGTCGGGCAAAGCGGCCGGCTGCCGGGCGGTCGATGGCTGGATGAGGGACGAGTTCGAGGCGCTGATCCGCCGGGGAGCGGAGGTGCGCGGCCTGAGCCTTTCGGCGGCGGTCGTGGATCGCCTGGCGGGCTATCTCGACATCCTGGCGTTCTGGAATCGCCGAATCAACCTGACGGCGTTCGACCTGGCGCGGCCGAGCGAGGCGGCGATCGCGCGGCTGGTGCTGGAACCGGCCGAAGCGTCGGTGTTTGTGCGGCCGGTCGACCGGTATGGGAT
>QGVF01000190.1 GCA_003242705.1 Acidobacteriota bacterium | reverse complement strand
GCCGACGGAACCGCAAACCACCGTTTCCCCGTTCCGGCCGTCACCCGGCTGAGGTGCAACGCCCGTTGCGCCCTCGATCCGGTCGGAGACGACGGGGCCGGAACCTGCCTTGCAGGGAATCAGGTGAATCGGCGGCCGGTTGGACGGCGACCGTCAGCGCGGTACGCCGGCCGTCGTCGACCGGTACCAGTCGACCGTGGCGCGCAGCCCGTCTTCAAACGACATCTGCGGTTCGAAGCCGAGCTTTTCGCGTGCCCGCGCGATGTCGGCCTGCGAGTCCCGAACGTCGCCCTCGCGCGGCGGACCGAAGACCGGTTCGATCTCCACGTCGAAGATGCGTTGCAGCGTCCCGTACAGCTCGAGCAGCGAGATTCGCCCGCCGACGGCGACATTGAAGACCTCGCCGGCGACGTCAGGGGCCGTGCAGGCGGCCAGCACGCCGCGGACGACATCGCCGACGTAGGTGAAGTCGCGCGTCTGGCGGCCGTCGCCATGGATCGTCGGCTGCCGGCGGTTGGCCAGCGCGTCGATGAAGAGCGAGATCACGCCCGAGTACGGCGAGCCCGGCTGCTGACGCGGTCCGAACACGTTGAAGTAGCGCGTCGTGACCGTCTCGAGGCCGTACAGGCGCGTGAACATCTGGCAGTACTGCTCGGCCACCAGCTTCTGCAGCGCGTAGGGCGTGAGCGGGTTCGGCCGCATGTCCTCGCGCTTCGGCAGGACCGCCGAGTTGCCGTAGACCGACGACGATCCGGCAAACACCACGCGTCTGACGCCAGCGTCGCGGGCGGCCACGAGCACGGCAAGCGTGCCGTCGACGTTGGCCCGGTTCGTCGTGATCGGCTCGGCGACCGAGCGCGGCACCGAGGGGATGGCCGCCTGGTGGAGGACGTAGTCGCAGCCGGCCACCGCGCGGGCGGCGAAGGCCTCGTCGGCAATATCCCCCTCGAAGACTTCGACGCCTTCGGGCACGTTGGCGCGGAGACCGGTCGAGAAGTTGTCGGCAACCCTGACCGTTTCCCCGCGGCGGAGCAGTTCTTCCACGAGATGGGAGCCGATGAAGCCGGCCCCACCGGTTACCAGATAGGTGGCCACGCGATACGTTCCTGTCCGGGTTACTCGGGCCAGCCGTCCTGCGGCAGGCCGGGCACGACGCGCAGGGCGTTCCGGTAGTAGAGCTTCTTCAGGACCTCGTCGGGCAGGTCCATGCCGTAGAGCTTCCAGAACGCGTGGTAGTCGCGGTAGTAGTCGAAGTACTCGTCGTCGGTTTCGAAGACGCGGAAGAAGTACGGGAACTCGCTTGCCTGGAACGAGTCCTTCCCGAAGAGGATCCGGTCCTGGTACTTGATGAAGAACTCGCGCGCCGCACGCGGCTGGCGGCCGAACTCGTACAGCACGGCGCCGACTTCCAGCACCAGGTTCGGCAGCTCGTCGAGCTGCCGGGCGGCACGTTCGAGGTCGCTGCCGTACCAGTTGAAGTGCGCGCCGATGAAGCGCGTGTTCGGGTTGGCGGCGTACATCCGATCGCGTTCACCCATGAGGTCTTCCCAGCTGGGTCCCTCGGGATTGTAGTTGCGGCGGCTCGGGAAGAGCGCGAGCTCGAGCCACCGCTCGTTGTGGTAGTCGAGCGGCGAGAAGAACTCCTTCGGCTCGGCCGTGTGGATGATGACCGGAATGTCGAGCTTCGCGCACAGATCCCAGATCGGCTTGAGCACCGGATCGTCGACGCGCAGGCGGGAGCCGTCCGCCTTGCGGGCCGTCAGTCCGAGGTTCTTGGCGATCTTGAGGCCGATGGCGCCGTTGCGGACCGAGGCTTCGAGCTTCGCGACGGCGTTTTCGGCCCAGCCCGGACCACCGGCGCCGTCCCAGTCCACGTTCGCGAAGACGCGGAACCGATCACGGTACGGCGTGCTGGCGATGTAGTCGACCCGCTGCCTGACGACCTCCGGATCGGAGCCCGGCGTGAGGTTGACGAGGACGCGCAGATTGAGCGCATCCATGTCCCGGATCATCTCGTCGATGTTCTCGGGTGTGATCGTCGTGTGGTTGTGGATGTCGATCACGGGGAACTTCGCCCGGGGGACGGGCGTTTCCTTCGTGACCAGCGTCGAGCGCGGCCGATAGTCGACGATGCTCGGCGGGGGCAGTTCGGGTGCGCTGCAGAAGCCCGGCCGGACTTCGGTCATGCCCGGCGGGCACTCCTCGCCCGGCGCGATCGACGCGCCCTGCATGCCTCGTCCGCGACCAGAGCCGGGGCCGCCCGGGCCCTGAGGACCGCCCCCTCGTCCCTGAGGGCTCGACACGGCCGTTTGGGGTGTCGGGCTCTGCGCCTGCGATCCCAGGACCGCTGCCCCCACGAGGGCAACGGCCAGCAGCCCCGAGGCTGCCGCTGATGTCCGCATCCACGTCCTCCGCGCGAAAGTCAGTCCCATTGCAGCGGGTGTGTAAGCCGAATTCTGTCCGCCGTCGCACCCGCTTCGGCATACCTTGCGGTCGTGCGTCGTCGAGGCGGCGGCGTGACGATCATTCATCTAGGCCCGGCATTGCTGGCGGGCTCGAGCGGCCTACCCGGAGGCATCGGACGGGCCATCCTCAGGCGCCTCCCTATTTGGCCTTGCTCCGTGCGGGGTTTGGCCTGCCACGCCCGTTACCGGACGCGCGGTGCGCTCTTACCGCACCTTTTCACCCTTACCGGCGCCTCCCCCGCCTTTCGGCAGGAGCGGCAGCAGGCGGTATGTTTTCTGTGCCACTTTCCTTCGGGTTGCCCCGACCGGGGATTACCCGGCGCACTGCCCTGCGGAGTTCGGACTTTCCTCCCCCCGCCCTTTCCGCGCCGCGACCGGAGCCGCGGCAGCGGCCAGAGCGGGCAGCGATCGTCCCACCCGCTGCAATGGGTGACCAATATTAACAGTTT
>QGVF01000111.1 GCA_003242705.1 Acidobacteriota bacterium | reverse complement strand
CCGAGCAGAGACGGCCCCCGATGCGCATCGACAGGTTCGGGTCAGTCCCCGGGGAGCGGCGTTATTATGTCATCGGCGTGGTGCTGGGAGGCAGCGGTCGTCCCGTGGTTGTGCCCGGGTCGGCGGTCGTCG
Organism: Acidobacteriota bacterium; assembly: GCA_003242705.1. Classification (GTDB taxonomy): domain Bacteria; phylum Acidobacteriota; class Vicinamibacteria; order Vicinamibacterales; family SCN-69-37; genus SCN-69-37. The sequence goes on along the minus strand of QGVF01000111.1, from coordinate 11,856 downwards.
TCCCTGGGTCGGCGGTGGTTGTGCCTGGGTCAACGGTCGTCCCGCCGGGATCATCAGGTATCCCCGCCGCCGGTATCCCCGCCGCCGGTATCCCCGCCGCCGGTATCCCCGCCGCCGGTATCCCCGCCGCCGGTATCCCCGCCGCCGGTATCCCCGCCGCCGGTATCCCCGCCGCCGTTCGCCGGGGTTGTGCCCGGGTCAACGGTCGTCGTCCCTGGGTCGGCGGTGGTTGTGCCCGGGTCGGCGGTCGTCGTCCCTGGGTCGGCGGTGGTTGTGCCTGGGTCAACGGTCGTCCCGCCGGGATCACCGGTCGTCCCGCCGCCGTTCGCCCCGGACCCGGCGCCTTGCGCAAACGCCTGCTGCGCGCTGGCTGTCAACGTCAGGATGACCGGCACGCCAGCCGCGAGCGTCCGCAACGCGGCACGACGTGCCACCGATACGCCCTCGACCGCACTGGTCCGCTCGACCAGGCCGAGGCGGGCCAGCGTCTCGAGCGCCTGGCGGACCGTCGCGGCGTCGACGGCAGCGCCGCTCGCTGACAGCAGCCGCGCAATCTCCTGGGGCTGCGCGGCGGTCTCGCAGCACTCCCAGACAGCCACCGCCACCGCATTCAGCGAATGCGCGGACTCGGTCTGCGTGTCGAAGACGGCAGCCGAGCCATCCGCCAGGTGCTCGACGAGGAACCGCTCCGACTGCGTGCGTATATACGCGGTTTTCATAAACCCTCTCCCTTCTGTCTTCGCCTGTCGTCACACTCGCGCCCGCAGCCCCGGACGACGGACCGACCTCGTCTGCGGCAGTCGCTCGGACGCTATTCTAGGACGAAACTCCTGGTTTCGTGAGCCTTCAGGTTCGGCTGTGTTGCCACCGGGGGTCGCACGAGCAGGATCTCCCCCTTGAAGGAGGACGCGTAGTACTGGTCGATGCCCCTGTGTGTCTCGAGCCAGATCGCCATCTCCGACGGCCGCGCCGGCAGATCCGCCAGGAGGCTGTCGTAGACCGTGTGGTTGTAGGCAATGGCGTGCGTACACGTGAGCCCGATCGGAATCTCGAGATGCCGACAGCCCGGCGCCAGCGGATAAGTCCGTCCCCACCGGGTTCCGCCGAGGTACAACAGATCCCAGGACCGTGCCTCGAGTTCCCTCAGACTCGCGGCCAGTTCCGGCAGTGCCAGCGGCGAGAACCGCACGTCGTCTTCGAGCACGAGCACGTTCCGCAGTCCCTGCCAGCGCGCCTCTTCGATGATGGCGCGATGCGACAGAGCACACCCGATGTGATGGTTCTCGGGCGTGTCGACCGCCGGGAACCGCCGCACGTTCCCCATGAACTTCAGCCCAACGCGCCTCAGGTGCTCCTGCACCGACTTCCAGCGCTCCGGCTGTCGGTCGAGGTTGATGCAGTAGATCCCGTCGAAGAACGTGAACGGCCCGACCAGTTCCTGGTTGACGTGTTCGAGCACTTCGTCCGCGGCTGTCGTCCCCATGCAGTGACGGAAATGGTCGACAGCCGGGCCCGGATCCAGGCCCAGCTCGTGGGCAATCAGCAGGTAATTGCGGAAACGTTCCCGATGCGGAAGCGGATACGGCACCCCGCCGGGCCGGCCGAAACGGTGGAGCCAGCGGAAGAACGGCAGGCACAGCGCCCGCCCCCCGGCGCGCCGCACGCGCTCGTGAATGTAGCCTTCTTCGCCGCCGAAGCACCCGAACTTCCGGTTGAAGCCCGGCCAGGCCTCCCGACGGCACGCGAAGACCCCCAGTCCCTGCATAAGAATCTCGAAGGGCTCGGCGTCCGGCTCCTTCGCTCTCGGGTCGTTCCCCCACCGTCCCCACATCCCGCGCGACCAGACAGGCTCGAAGTGGGACGCAACACTCGTGCAGTCGTCGTAGACGAGCGGCCCCTGCAGCAGGTCGTCCGTGTCCGGGTTGGCGTCCATGTAGTCGAGCAGCCGCGCCAGGACGCCCGGGGGGAACAACACGTGGCAGTCCATGCTCAGCACGAAGTCGGACGTGCTGATTCGGAAGAGCAGGTCGCGCACCGCCGTGCTGACATGGCTGCGGTACGGGAAGTAGTAGCAGTCCGGCACCTGCTCACAGAGCGTCCGGACGTGGCTGCTGTGGGCGCCGGTCGGGTTGTTGTCGATGACGAGGAAGTTGACGCGATCGAGGACCTCCGGGTGGTAGAGTCGGATCGCCTGAAGGGAAAAGTACACGCCGTCGAAGTCGTCAAACGTGCACATCCCGATCGTCAGCCGGCGCGGCTCCATCGTCGGCGGCGTTGCCGGCAGGCTCCCCTTGACCAGGCGGCGATCCAGCATCCGCGTCGCCTGCTCATAGAACGGCGACGATCGATCGACCTGCTTCAGGACGTTAATCAGGCCTCCAACGGTCCACGTGTTCCCGCTCACCGGTGCCTCCCGGCCTCACTCTGCAAGCAGCGCCAGCAGTGGCTCGACGGCCGCCTCGGCGTCTCCACGCCGTCCCCGGTAGACCCGTGCCGTACGCAGTGCGCGCATGGCCGCAGTGACCGTACGGTCGTCGTCGCGAACGACGCGCGGCGTGTTCTGCAGCAGGTACAGCACGCCTTCGCTCGCCGGCACGCGTTCGAGCACAAACTCCGTCTGGTCGCTGTAGCAGACGGCCGCAATCGCACTGACGTCGGCCGGCGACGAGGCAATCGACTCCGCCAGTCGCGCCGCCGGCACAGCCGTCCGCTCCTCCGGCACGCTGCCTGGCACGCGAAGCAAAAGGGGCCTCGGGTACGGATGCACGTGTCCCTCGTCATCGAGCAGCGCATACTCGTCCGACAGGTAGGTCGCGCCGCGCGCGATCAGCGCCGCCACGAGCGACGACTTGCCCGTCCGGCTCATGCCGGGTACGAGCAACGCCCGCTCGCCGACCGCGACCGCGCCGGCGTGGATCGGAACGTAAGGCGTGCGCTCCAGGAGATAGCTGTCGATGCGGATCTGAAGCTCGACGACGAGCGCCGTAGCGCCGGGCCCACGCCAGAATGAATGTGATCCCGTCAGGCTGAAGCAGCCGTCGGCATCGGGACCGTCAAGTTCGAACAGGGGGTCGTCGGCAGCGGCTCCCGGAAGACACCGAGGACTGTAGAACTCACGCAGGAGGTCCGCTGTCGCAGCGGAACGGCATGACACCGCGATCGTGTCAACCGTCGAGAACAAGAGAACGAATCGAGCCGCCACTTCTGTCCGGGTCGGGCGCGCCCCGACTCGACCAGAAGCGCCCCATCGCTCGTCAGGACAGCGCCTGCCGTCCACCAGCTGGACGGTGGCGATGGCCTGAAACTGCCGACTATTCTTACACAAGGCATGTGGAACGTGGATAGTGTGTCACTAGTTACTTCACAATCCCCACGCTCTCGCTACTTATCTACCTGCTCACTACATTTGATCCCGCTTACATGTAAGTAATGCAGGCAACACCAATCGACAACCTGTGGACGCTCGACACGGCACCTGTCCATTCGAGTCCGTTCGTGTCACATCAAGTCCATTGAACGGACGGCGCCGCCTCAATCGCCGACGTCGTTCCATCTGACTCTCGAACTGGGAGTCCGCCGCAGCACGACGCCGACCGCCCGGTCGACGAGCCGGCCGCCGGATCGCGCGTGCAGGTAGTCCGCAAACGCCACAGGCGCCGGCAGCCTGCTCCACGTGTCGTCATGCGGACGGCACCGCCGGAAGTGGCACAGATGCCAGGTCATCGCCCGCCGCAGCCCTGGTGCAGTACCCGGCCGCAGTACCTCCAGCTCGCGCCACTCCCAGGCAGGCGCCCGATTGAGCGCCAGGTGCGCTTCGACGTCGTCCGGCACGGGCGCCCGGAAGACATCCCGCAGATACACGAGCGCAGCCGCGACGCGCACGCGGATGCCAGCCGCCTCCACCACCTCCCGGAGCCGGTCCCAGTCGACGGGACGCGCCAGGATCGTGCATGCATCGGCCACCCAGCGCGGCGACGAATGCTGACTGACCGCATGCACGAGGACGTGAACCAGCTGGTCCGACCGGTCGAGGATCGCCGTCGGGCACCCGTCGACGTCGACCGGCTGCGTTCGCGCGGCAATGGCCGAGTACAGCTGCGGCGAGCGGCACTCCGGAAACGGAATCCAGTGCAGATCTGTCTGTACGCCCTCGTGCCGCAGCGACCAGCCGTGGCGCACGCGCAGATCGCTTCTCACCAGCACGCCTTGATGCAGCGGATTGAGCGACCAGCCGGCGTCGATCAGCACCGACCGCGCACGCTCCGCCTCTGTCGTGGGCACCAGAACGTCGATGTCGCCCATGTCGCGCGCACCGGGACTGGAGTAGTACCACGACGCGAGCGCGAACCCCTTGAGCAGGATGGTCGGAATTCCCGCCTCTCCGAACACCTGCAGCAGCGAAAGCAGACGACGACGCCGCAGCTGATAGCTGCGCCAGACGGCCAGGAAGGCCGCACGGGCAGCGTCGAACCCGGGCTCGCCGTCCGCAATCCCATGAAGCCGGTGGTACGCGAGCCCGAGCAGGCCCTGATGACCCGTCTTCAGCGAGGGTGTGGTGGCCAGCCACTGTCGCCAGTACGTGAGCCCTTCATCGGGCGGATGAATACAGGCCCTCAGCAGGAGCGCCGCGCGGTCATCAACTTCCCAGTGGCCCCCGCGCAGTCGTTCGGGACGACGGACGGACATGGCTCGTGCTACGCACCTCCCCACTGATCAACGGCACACGTCTCCGTCCCGTGCCCCACGGCCATGTCCTCAGAACTGCGGCAGGGTCGTGCGCGTATAGTCGGCCGGCACCACAAACAGCGCGTCGTCGAACGTGTCGCGCCGTACCTCGGTGAGCTCCATCGTTGTGGTCGTGCCGTTCGCCGTGCTGACGGCCCGGACCGGCAGGCCGTCGAAGCCCGCGTCCGCCGATCCGAACCCGACGAACCGGTCGGCCATCTGCGGCAGCAACGCGCGGACAAAGCCGGCCATCTTCGTGAGCACCTGGAAATCCTCGAGTTTCAGGCCCAGCACTTCAGGGGCGACCGTGCAGACCTCGCCGGCACGGTTGCCGCCCACGTATCCCTCGTAGCGATCGCACGTCCAGCGACCGACGGTCGCGGTTCCGACGCGCTTGTAGACCGGTGTGTCGGCCGGGCCGGAAAGCGCCGCCAGCATGCCGCCCATCTTCTCTTCCATCATCTTCCGCTGCTCGGGCGGCATCTTCGCAAGCTGCTCCTGCATCATCGCCATCGCACCCTGCATGGCAACCCCCATGCGCTCGGCGTCCGCACGGCCGAGCTCGGTGTAGCGACGGCTGGCCTCGTCGACGATCAGCAGCACGTCGCGCGCGGCGTCGAAGATGATGACCTGGCGGCGGCCGGCGGGATCGGACACCTCGGTCCGGATCCGCTGCGCCTCGACGAGCACCTCGCTTCGGACGCTGGTGCCTTCACCCGTAATCTGCTGGATCAGCCGGACGCCGTCGGCGGCCGACGCCGGCGCCGGACACAGCATCACCAGGCCGAGCACGAGGCCGAACGCGGAACGGAACGTCGCATTGCACATGACAGAACCTCCCGGAGAGTCGCGGCGATCGTAGCAGACGCCGGCGGCCCGACACGCCGGCAGCGACGATTCCGTAATCGACGAACGGACACGAGCGACACCGCACCCGAACCTGTCAAACAGGTATTGACTTCAACCTGTCCGACAGGTTTACTTGTCCCGCACTTCCCCGAATGTCCTGACCGCCCGGCGACGCACGGCGTCGCGCAGGGCGATCACTTCCCCCGGATACGTATCCGGGGGTGCAGGAGGCCCCATGAACCGGACAGTCCGTGCATGGGTGGCGGCCGCGGGTGCTCTGCTGCTCGCCGTCGTCGCCGGGCCCTTCTCACCTGCGCAGGCACAGGTCGCCACCGGGACCATCACCGGTACCGTGCACGATGCGCAGGGCGGCGCCATGCCGGGCGCCACCGTGACGCTGACGAGCGCGACACGCGGCACGACGCTCGACGCCGTCACCAGCGCGACCGGCGACTTCACCTTTCCGAACGTCGCCGCCGACACCTACCACATCCGCGTCACGATGAGCGGCTTCCGCACGCTCGAGCGTCGCGACATCGCCGTCAGCCCCGGCGACCGCGTCGTCGTCGGCACGCTCGTCATCGAGCTCGGCTCGATCGAGGAGACCATCACCGTCTCGTCCGAGACGCCGCTCATTCAGGCGGCGACCGGTGAGCGGTCGTTCACCATCACCACCGCGTCGGTCGAGAACCTCCCCATCAACAGCCGCAACTGGTCGGCGCTGACGACGCTGACGCCCGGTGTCTCGGGCAGCCAGCGGCTGGGCAGTCCGGGCGCGAACAACAACAACGTGATGATGGACGGCGTCGCCATTCTGGACACCGGCAACAACGGCCAGATGCTCCAGACGAACATGGACGCGATCGCCGAGGTGAAGATTCTCACGGCCGGCTACCAGGCCGAGTACGGCCGCGCGAGCGGCATGCAGATCACGGCCGTCACCAAGAGCGGCACGAACCAGTTCCGGGGCAGCGTCTACGACATCGAGCGGAACTCGTCCTGGAACACGAACAGCTGGCAGAACCGGCAGAACGGCGTGCCGAATCCGATCTCGAAGCAGCGCGACTGGGGGTACACGATCGGCGGCCCGGTGGGACGCCCGGGTGGCGACAACAGCCTCTTCTTCTTCTACTCGCACGAGTACCGGCCGCGGACGTCGGGCGGCAATCTCCGCCGCTTCCGCGTACCGACGGCCCTCGAGCGCGCAGGCGACTTCTCCGAGAGCCGGAACAACAACGGTCAGCTCGTGAACCTGATCCGCGACACGACGACCGGTCTGCCCTGCACGGCATCCGACACGCGCGGCTGCTTCCAGGCCGACGGCGTGCCGGGCCGTATCCCGCGCGACCGGCTCTATCCGATCGGCCTGAACATCCTCAATCTCTGGCCGCTGCCGAACACCGAGGGGCTCAACTACAACTACGAGAACGAAGCGCCGATCGACCGGCGGCTCACGCAGCAGCCGACGGTCCGCGTCGACTACCAGTACTCGCAGCGGCTGCGGTTCACCGGCAAGTACACCGGGCAGATCGGCACCGTCCGCGCCACGGCCGGCACGATTCCCGGGTTCAACGACACGATGAACCGCTACCCGTTCATCTACCAGCCGTCGGCGACGGTCAACTTCACGGCAACGCCGACGCTGTTCCTCGAGGCCACCTACGGCTTCATCCAGAACCAGCTCGGGTCGCCAATCATCAGCGACGCCTCGAACCGCTGCAACGTCGGCCTGTGCGACATCCCGCTGCTGTTCCCCGACGCCGGCGTAGTCGACGGGCGCTACTACAACCCGACGGTGCTCCGCGAGATCGACTCGCCCATGCTCGTCGACGATCGCATCATGCTGCCTCCCACCTTCACGTGGGGCAACCTGATCGCCAACGCCCCGCCGAGCCTCAGCTACCCGGCGTTCCTCAACCGGAACCGCACGCACAACCTGTCGTTCAGCGCAACGAAGATCGCCGGCCGGCATTCGTTCAAGGGCGGCTTCTACTGGTACAACGCGCTGAAGAACGAGAACCTCGGCATCTCGGGATCGATCCCGTTCAACGGCACCATCGACTTCGGCAACGACAGCAACAACCCGCTCGACACCGGGTTCGGCTTCGCCAACGCCGCGCTCGGTGTCTTCTCGTCGTTCTCACAGCAGTCGCGGTTCGTCGAGGGGGCGTACCGCTACTTCAACGTCGAGTGGTACCTGCAGGACAACTGGCGTGTCACCGACCGGTTCACGCTCGACTATGGCGTGCGGTTCACGCACCAGCAGCCGCAGCACGACTCGCTCTACCAGGCGTCGAACTTCTTCACCGACCGCTGGTCGGCAGCCGAGGCGCCGGCGCTCTACGTGCCGGGGTGTCTCGGCGAAGCGCCGTGCAGCGGCGCCAGCCGCGTGGCCGTCGATCCGATCACCGGGCACTCGCCGGGCGCCGGGTCGGCCGTCGCCATCGGCACGCTCGTGCCGGGCACGGGCGACCCGTACAACGGCATCGTGCCGGCCGGTCAGGGCATTGCGAAGGAGAACTACGTCTGGGCGTCGACCGTCGTCGCACCGCGGATCGGCGCCGCGTGGGACCTGACCGGCACGCAGTCGATGGTCGTACGCGGCAGCTTCGGGATGTTCTACGACCGTCCCGAGGGCAACATGACGTCGAACCAGATCGGCAACCCGCCGCACTCGACGGCGACGACGGTCCGCTACTCGCGCCTCCAGGACCTCGGCGTCAGCGGTCTGACGACGCAGGCCCCGGCACAGCTGCTGGTGGTCGAGTACGAGACGAAGATTCCGACGTCGCTGCAGTGGAACGCCGGCGTGCAGATGGCGCTGCCCTGGGCGTCGGCTCTCGACGTGTCGTACGTCGGCACGCACGGCTACAACCTGACGAACCAGTTCAACCAGCCGATCGACATCAACGCGGTGCCGCTCGGAGCGGCCTTCGATCCCGCCAATCAGGATCCGACCCTGCCGGCCGGCGTCGCCGGTTCGTCGGCGTTGACGACCGACCTGATGCGCCCGTATCGCGGCTACGGCCCGATCAACGTGCAGATGGCCCGCTTCTGGACCGACTTTCACTCGATCCAGACCTCGTTCAACCGTCGCTTCCGCGATGGCTGGCAGTTCGGCGTCAACTACACGCTGACGCTTCGTCAGGCCGGCACGAACACGCTCGCGTCGAACGAGGGCGTGCGCATCCGGCCGAACGGTGACGGAACCTGGTCGGAGGATCCGACGTGGGCCGAAGCCGAGACGCTGCTCGGCGCCGTCAACGACGGCATCCGGCGCCATGTGCTGAAGGCGAACGCGGTGTGGGACCTGCCCGACTATCGCGGCACGTCGGCCGCCGGGCGCGTGCTGGGCGCGATCATCAACGACTGGCAGCTGGCCGGCGTTCTCACGGCCGGTTCCGGCGCCGCCTACGAGGTGGGCTACTCGTACCAGACCGGCGGCTCGAACGTGAACCTCACGGGATCGCCCAACTACGCGGCACGCATCCGCATCGTGGGCGACCCGGGATCGGGCTGCTCGGGCAACCAGTACGCGCAGTTCAACACGGCCGCCTTCGCCGGCCCGCTGCCGGGCAGCCAGGGTCTCGAATCGGGACGCAACTACATGGTCGGCTGCCCCGATCGCACGGTCGACCTCGCACTTTCGCGCACGATCCGGCTGGGTGGCGGGCGCGCGCTCGAGCTGCGCGCCGACGTCTTCAACGCGTTCAACGCGGTCGTCTTCAACGGACGTCAGGCCACGCTGCAGCTGGTGAGCCCGACGGATCAGACCGTGCGGAACCCGCAGTACAACGAGGACGGCTCGCTCAACCAGAACCGCCTGCGGCCGCAGGACGCCGGCTTCGGGGCCGCCACGGCGGCACAGCCGATGCGCTCCGTGCAGCTGCAGGTGCGCTTCCGGTTCTGATCCATGGACGGGCGCGCGGGGGCCTCAGCCTCCGCGCGCCCCTGCCCGCAGCTGCCGGTAGTTCGCCAGGCAGCGCTCGGCCATCGCGAACTGGCCGCCGGGCGGACTGACCTCCTGCTCGATGTAGTAATGCTCGATGCCGCCGACGCTCTCGGCGGCATCGAAGATGCGCATCCACGGCGCATCGCCTTCGCCGAAGGCCACCGCATAACCCCGATCGTCGCCGGCCCCCCAGTCCTTGCAGTGCATGCTGCGGATGCGGCCCGGGTTCGCTTCGATCCAGGCCACGGGATCAGCCCCGGCCTGCACGCACGTGCCGACATCGAGCTGCAGTACGAACTCGCGCGGTGTGCCGGCGGCCAGGACGTCCATCGGTCGCTGGCCGTCGATCGGCCGCCACTCGACGGCGTGGTTGTGGAATCCGGCCGACATGCCGTGCGGCCGCAGCGCCTCTGTCGCCGCCGTGCACGTCTCGGCCAGCTGTTTCCAGGCGTCGACGGTCTCGAGCTTCGGCGGCGGGCTGGCCATGATGATCATGCGGCTGCCCAGGATGGCGTTGAGCTCGATCGCGTGCTCGAGCATGTCGCCGCTGAAGGCCGCCGCCGGGTTGTGCGTCGACGGACAGCGCAGGCCGAGGTCGTCGAGCTGCCGTCGCACGTCCCTGGCCATCACCGGCGTCCACTTCAGGTAGGGCGAATAGAACTCGACCAGCTCGTAGCCCATCTCCGCGACGCGCGCGAGCGTGCCGGACAGATCATTGGTCAGCTCGGTGCGGACCGAGTACAGCTCCAGCCCGACCGGCACGCCCGACTGCCGGGCCGCCTGCAGCGCAGCCGCCGCGAGCGGCAGCATGCCGGCCGTGGCGAGAAACCGCCGGCGCGTCACCTCACCGTTCTTCCTCATCCCTTCCCTCCCCTTCGAGGCGTGCCCGGTGCACCCGGGCCACGACGTTCATGAATCCGGCCAGGCCGTCGTAGCGGGGATCGGTGGCGCGCGTCAGCAGGCGCCGTGCCGCCTCCTGATCACCGACGACCTCCAGGTACAGCGCCGCATAGAACGACGCGTAGAACACCGCCACGTCGGCCGCGAACCGGGCGCGCTCGAGCACGACACCCGGCGGCAGCCGCCCCGCGAACATCTCGTAGATCTCGGCACGCATGATGCGGGCGTCGCGCCCCGGCGGGAACATCACGCGACGGGCTTCGTCGATCGACCGCGCCCGCGCCACGCACGCGACGTGCCAGACGGCGCTCTCGAGGTCGCCCGGATTGACCTGCTGATAGTCGGCAAACTGCGCCGCACACGCGTCGTACCGGCCGAGATAGTACAGGGCGATCCCTCGCTGCCACATCCAGGGCGCCGTCTCCGGATCGAGCCGGGCCAGCCGGTCGAACAGCGCAACGGCCTCGTCGAGCTCGCCGGCAGCAAAGGCCTCTTCGGCCCGCTCGACGAACGCCTGCGGGTGCTGATCTGCTGCGACCGGCCCGGAGGCGGCTGCACCGGCAGACAGCCCCGCCAGCAGAACAGCCGTCAGGCCCGCGGCAACGGTCGTCTTCCGCACAGGAACTCCAGACGTCGAGATGCCCCGAGCTTACACCGCCGGCGATATCCCGCTGAAACCCGCGGGCCGCTCGTGTGTTCTGGCCTCCATGGACCTGCTGACCACCCTCGCCGCCCTCGTCACCGCCCTCGCGACAGCCCTCACCGCACCACTGGCAGGCCCCGTCGAACACCGGATTGAGCAGACCTTCACGGTCGCGCCCGGTTCGCTCGTCGCGATCGACCTCCGTGGCGGAAGCATCGATGTCAGGCCGGGCGAAGGCCGGACCGTCCGCATCGTGCTGATCCAGCGCGTTCGCGACGCCTCCGGACGCGAAGCCGAACGTGTCCGGGCCGACGCGCGCGTCGAGCTCACGCAGAACGGCGACGTCGTGCGGCTCTTCGCACGCGGACCGTCGGGTCTGCAGCGGTTCTGGCAGCCGCGTCTCGAGATGCGGGCCGAGGCATGGGTGCCGCCCGACGTCGGGCTGGCCCTCGACACCGCCGGGGGCGCCGTCACCGTTACCGGCGCACGGACGGCGGCCATCGAGGCTTCGACCGCAGGCGGCCGGATCCGGATCGACGGCAGCGGCGGTCCGGTCCGTGCGTCCACGTCGGGCGGGGCCATCCAGGTGGGCGTTGCCGGCGGGTCGCTTCATGCGGACACCAGCGGCGGGTCAATCACCGTAGGACGCGTCGATGCGGCGGCGCGCGACATCCGCCTGCGCACGTCAGGGGGAAGCATCCGGGTCGGCATCGATCCCCGGGCGCGCCTGGCGATCGACGCAGCCACGAGCGGCGGCCGCGTCACGGTGGAAGGACTCCCGCTGGTC